>CALVYX010000029.1 GCA_944372315.1 uncultured Bacilli bacterium | reverse complement strand
TCTTGATATCTCTTCCGTATTCCGGTATATCGCATCCTTCTTCATTACCACTAATGCACTCGATCATTAAGTTGTCTGTTGCTCCCTCTAAATCCTTTTTATAACTATCATAAGTCCTTGCTTTACTACTCTCTATGTATCCACTTACTGCCACTGTCCCTATTATCATTATTACTCCGATTATTATTATTACTCCTATGATCTCTATTAGTGTGAATCCTTGACTATTTCTTTTATTTTTAGATTTTTTTCTGCACTTTTTATTCATTTTGACACACCTCTTTTTACCATAACCACTTACCGTATCTTAATCATAATTTATTATAACATTAATTTTTAAAAAGGGAAATAAAAAAGATTAGTATCCTAATCTAATTATTTCATATTTAATATTTACTTCTGAACCCATTTTTGCAGCATCATTTTCACTAGCAAATAATAAATCAAACAGGAATTTTTTTCCTTTACCAATGTTTCCTCCACGATCTAGTACTATACCATAAAATGGTTCATCATTATAAAAATCTACATTACTTATTTTTACTATTGTACCAAACGGATAAGATAAATCACCAGCTAAAATTCTAATTCTACCGTAAACAGGATCATCAAAATAAATATTTCCCTCTCCGATATACCTACCAGAAGCTGTTTGCATACTAGTACATCCGATACAATCTGGTCCATATCCAGTAAGGGACCCAACTAATGTTTCTATTACTGTATTGTTATTAGGTTTTTCTTCCACTACCTCTACTTCTTCTTTTGCTTCTTCTTTAATAGGAACATTTACTTCGGGTTGTTCTATTTTTTGAGGTTCTTCTTTTTTTACTGGTACTACTATCTCTTCCATTACCTCTTTAACTTCTTCTACTTCTTCAATCATCTCTTCTTTAATAGGTTCTTTTAATAAACTATTGTTCTTTAAATTATCAATTTCTAAATAGCTTATATATTTTCTGTTTTGAGTTTCCAATGAATGGCTTCTTACTTCTTTAGTATCAATGTCATAAGAAAACAAATTAAAAGCTATTAAACCTATTAAAATAATATTACATATGTACAGCGAATATTTTATTTTATCTTTCACAATAATTCTCCTCTTCTATCGTACGAAAATAATTGTATCATATTTGTATTATATGTAAAGAAGTTTACGATATTATCATTGTAAATGTGTGTAAACAAAAAAAAGGATTACTAATCCTTTTTAGTTTATTATTTATAGTTTTCTGCTCTTACTTCCATGAAACTTCTTGGATGCTTGCATACAGGACATACATCAAGAGCATCTTTTCCTATATAAACGTGTCCACAATTTCTACAAATCCAAATTTTATCTGCATCTTTGTGGAATATTCTATCATCTTTAACATTTTGCAATAAAGTTAAATATCTTTCTTCGTGTTCTTTTTCAATTTTAGCTACTTCATTAAATAAGTAAGCTAACTCATCAAAACCTTCTTCTTTAGCTACTTCAGCAAATTCTTTATACATTTCTGTCCACTCATAGTTTTCACCATTTGCTGCATCAACTAAATTTTCCATTGTTGCAGGAATATCTCCACCATGTAAATATTTAAACCATAATTTAGCATGTTCTTTTTCGTTATTAGCAGTTTCTTCAAAAATAGCAGCTATTTGTTCATATCCATCCTTTTTAGCTTTTGATGCATAATAACTATATTTATTTCTAGCTTGACTTTCTCCAGCAAATGCTGTCATTAAGTTTTGTTCTGTTTTAGATCCTTTTAATTCCATAATACTTTCCTTCCTTCCTATATTATATCTATATTAAGAGTTACCTCTTAATAGCATACTTTTACATTCATCACATTCCCCATGCAAGGTGATTTCACATTCCTCTATCTCTATATTATAATTACTACTAATCTTATCTACAGGTATACTTATTTCATCATCAAGTATATCTATTATACGATTACAAGAATTACATATAAAGTGACAATGATTATTTTTATATTCTTCGTAGTGAACACTATCATCATCAAATTTTAATCTTCTAACTTCACCTACATTTACTAATTTATTAACATTTCTATAAACAGTAGCTTGACCTATTTTGTTATCTAAAGCATGAACCTGATCATAAATATCTTTTATCGTTGGATGCGACTTATCATTATTGAGAACTTGCAATATAAGTTCCTTTTGCCTGGTATTTCTAATAATAATCACTTCCTTACTAATAATCATTATCGTTAAATATTATACTATATTTTACTTAAAATTCAAGTGTTTACGCCAAATAAATTAAACTATAACTTTTATTTTTTCCTTCGATTAAAAACTAAAAATTTACTAAATACATAATTAACTATAATAATAACAACTTGGACAATTACTTTAGCAATTAAATCATTAATATTGATTATTTCTACTAAAATAATCATTAAGAAAAAATCTATTAATAGTGATAAAATACGATATTTAAAAAAATTAACTATTTCAAATAAAAAATCTTTTATATAATTAGTTCTACTTTTAAAAACAACTACCTTATTACTAAAAAAAGCAAATATTACTGTCATAAACCAAGATAAAATTATTGATATTTTATAATCCAAATTAATGCCTCGAGAAAATAAATAATATATTAAGAGACTAAAAATAGTAGTAAGTACTCCAATAATTAAATATCGTATTACTTCATCGTACTTTTTTATTATTTTCAATAACTTAGTTTTCATATGATCCTCATATTATTTTATATTTATTTTCTCTTTGATAATATATAAAGGTCTATTCTTGGATTGAATATGCATTTGTGATATATATTCACATACGATACCTATTACAAAAAATTGAATTGAACTGATAAATAAAATTAAAGTGCAAACGCCTATACTAGCATTCATTGTTAATATAAAAATAATAAAACTTAATAAACATAAAACAAGAAAAATAATGCCCATAATCATAGGTATTTCTAATAAATTAGTATTGAAAGATACTATTTCCCTAATTTTGTAAATCAGGGTATTAAAAAGATTAAATTTAGAAGAAGAAATGGTTTTGCCAGTAAATTTATATGGCAAATAGTAAGTATTAAAACCTAACCAAGAAAACATTTTTCTTAAAAAACGATTATCTCCTTCTAATAACAAAAGAGAATCAACCACTTTTCTTCTGCACAAGCGAACATCAGTTATCCCCGATTTAAATTTAGACGAAGAGTCATTAAAATTATTATTAATAAAAGAAATAAGTTTATTTTCTTTGTATTCTTTTTGATATACTACTACACTATCATAATAATCATCTTTTTCTAAGATATCTAACATTTCTAAAACAATTCTAATATCTTGTGATTTATCTAAATCTATTATTCCAACATAATCTCCCTTAGCAATTTTTAAACCAGCTAATATAGATGCCGCTTTTCCAAAACGTCTAGAAAAAGAAATTATCTTAACATGTTTTTTATCTGATTTTCCCAATTCTTTTAATCTAGTTAAAGTATCATCAATACTTCCATCATCAATAAAAATAAGTTCATAATCAAGTCCCTTATTATAATCCTGTCTTACGCTATCATAAAACAAATTAATGTTTTCTACCTTATTAAAACAAGGTATAATCAAAGATAACTTCATATTACCACCAACTTCATTATAACAAAAAAAGAAATTATAATAAATAATTTCTAATTTTTATTTTGATATGATAATTTTACAACTTCATAAAGTTTATTATGATGATAATTAACCTCTTTTTCAAGACTAGCAAGTAATTTTTGATAAGCAATGTCTACATCATCTTGTTCCTTATCAAAACATTCAAAATATAAATATTTTATTTTATCAAAGCATCCTTTTTTATAACTATTAGTTATCTCCTTAGTTAAAACTTTCTTTATTTCTTCATCAAGTCTAGTAATAAAAGGATTCCAATTTCTTTGTTTTATCTTTTCTAAAAATAAATTATATTCTAGTAATTTATTAGATAGTATTAAGATATCTTGCTCTTCATCTAATAATAATCTACTACGATAAGTTAGTACTCCATTATTATCAAATTCCACAGCTACTGCTCTAGTTCCATCCGTAACTAATGTGGAATAAGGAATAACATCAATCTTTTCACTAGTATAAATTTCAGTCAAATTTTTTATTTTATTTAAAAAAACATCGTTAGTTTTCACTTCGTAATTTAAAATATCATCAAAAGTATTAGAATCTATTTTAAAAAGTGGTATTTTCTTTATATGCTCTAAATCATCATTTAATTCCCATTCAAAAAATTCATAAATCTTATCTTCATCAGTCCAATTTAAAATAATGTCATAAACATATATCAATTTTATCTCCTCCTTTAAAAATTGAACATGTAATCATCAAAAATCCAATAATTGCTACAATACACTCATATCTTTTAGAAATAAACACTAAATACTCTAGAAAAGTATATCCCATAGTAAGAAGATTTAAATAACTAATCATATAGATAAAACCAATCACAGTAAGTCCAAATCCCAAAAGAAAGAAAAATATTCTAGCAATCATTTTATCACCTAATTAATTTTATTATGAAATATCAATAATATTATGTAATTTATCTTTTTATTTTATTCATAATATAAAAATAACTAGATGAAATAAAACTTCCTAAAACTGATATTAACAAATCTGTCATAGTATCAGTAGCGCCACTTATCTTTCTTTGATGATCAGTTCCTAGCCAAATATCACTAAAGAATTCTATACCTTCCCAAGCAAGTCCAACAAAAGAAACTATTGATATAATGATAATAAAGTTTTTCCAATTAGAAATTTTGATGTTACTTGCTAATACAAATGTTAAAAAACAGCCAAATAGAAAATGGACAATTAAATCAAAATAAGATGTACTATAATACAAGCTAAATAATATTCCTAAAGTAAAAGCAATTAATAAAAAGAAGTAATAAATCATCTTTATATACTTCTCTATTTTTAATTTACAAAATTTTTCAATTATTAACGGAACAATTATTAATAATATTGACACTATTCCAAATATTACTTTACCTAATTCAAATGGTAAACAATGTAAATACAAATAATATCCAGATAGCAAAATATTAATAATAATTAAAACATTAGTCACTATTGTCACTATTATCACCAATAGTTATTTTATCCATTTCTACTCCACTTATTACATCAAACTTTCGACTTATTTTATCAGTAGTAATTGACACATTTTCTACATCCTTGTTTACAGTTTGAATGCTTCTTGCTAACTTATCCCAACGTTCTTTATAACGATTAAATTCAATTCCTAATTTATTTAATTCGTCGTGAATAATAGATGCATATTTATCTCGCTCCATATTCTTAATAATCATTTGAATCACTGTTAAAGTAGAAATCAAAGTAGTTGGCGAAGTAATCCATACTCTTTTTTTATAGGCATAATCAATAATATCGGAATGATATGCATTAATTTCAGCAAAAATTGCCTCTGCTGGTAAAAACATAATCGCTTGATCACTGGTAACTCCAGGGATAATATATTTATCATGAATCGCATCAATATGTTTTTTAACATCATTTTTAAACTGTTTTTCATAATTGTTACGTACTTCCACTGGTAATTTTTTATCAACCATCATACGATAATGTTCTAGTGGGAATTTTGAATCAATAGCAATTGTTCCTAAAGGTTCTGGTGCAAACAAGATAGAGTCGGCAATAGTGCCATTAGGAAGAGTATATTGTAATGAATAAATCTTATTATTATTTTCACCAAAAACATTAGACAAAATATGTTTTAAATTAACCTCTCCAAATATTCCCCTGGTCTTTTTATCCGTTAAAATCCCTTGTAAAGATACAATATCATTAGACAATCCATCTATTTTCTTTTGAGCCTCATCTATTTTACTTAAACGTTCTAAAACATTAGTAAAGGTTTTATTCGTTTTCTCAAAATTTTGGTCAAGTCTCTCATTTACTTTATCATTGATATTATTTAATCTCTCTTCTAATCTTAAGTTTAATTTATCAAAATCTTCATTGATATTTTTATTTAAATCCGTTTGAAAATCATGAATTTCTTTATTAATATTAACTTCAAACCTTCCTAATCTTTCCGTAATATTTCCTTCATTTACTCCTTTAAATAAAGAAATGATTACTAATACAACTAAAATTACTAATATGATAATAATTGCTACTTCCATACTTCCTCCTACTCAAGATTTAATTTCTTATTAACTATTTTTGATAATAAATAACTAACTAATAACAGTCCACACACAATAATTACTGTTTTTAAATCAGTAATGCTTTCTAGTAAACTTTTACCAACAAATCCCCAAAAATATACTATGGATAATTTTCCAATTAAAATTGCCGCAATAAACTTTTTAAATTTAACATTCACTAGTCCACATGCTATATTAACTAAAAAAGCTGGGGTAAAAGGTAATGCTATAATTAAAACTAATTTACTAAATTCTATATTTTTTATTTGTTTCATAATTTTATCTAATTGCTCTCTTTTAGAAGTCTTCTTCAAAAAATAATTACTAAACAATTTAGAAAAGAAGAAATAAGATAAAACACATCCAACACAAGTAGCAAGCCATGAAATAATAAAACCAACTACTCCGCCAAAAGCCATCATATTAAAAGCTATAAATACTGCTAACGGTAACACAGGAATAATTGACTCTAAAATAATTAATCCTATTCCAAAAGGAACACCAAATTGTTGTAAATATGAAATCATCAATTGTACAAAAGAATCAATCATCTCCATCATACTTATCACCTTCTATTATTATAGTACAATTTATTCTGTTTTAAAAGTAGAACCTAAAAAAGATTTACTGATAAAATATTAAAAATAGTTAACAATATAAATGGTGAATTATATGGAATTGTTACTTTTATGTATCAAAATTTTTGGAGTTAGAATAATCGATGTATCTCTTGGTACATTTCGAACTATCATTACAGTAAAAGGAAAAGCTATTTATGCTAGTCTTATTGGTTTTATTGAAGTTTTTGTTTGGTTTATTATTGTAAGAGAGGCATTAAATACTGATACCGATAGTATCTGGATAGCTATATCATATTCCCTAGGATTTGCTACAGGAACTTATATTGGAAGTATTATATCTAATAAATTTATTAAAACTACTTTCTCGTTTGAAATAATAACTGCTAAACATGATATGAGTGATAAATTAAGAGAAAAAGGATTTGCTGTTAGTGTATTAGATGTAAAAGGAAAAGATGACAAAACTGATAAATTTATGTTATTATTAGAAATAGATAGTAATCGATTAAATGAATTAAAAAATACAATAAGGAAAATGGATAAACAAGCTTTTATCATAGTTACTGAAACAAAATATGTTCAAAACGGTTACTTCAAATCAGTATAAGGAAGTGATATTTTGAAAAACTACTTAAAAAATTATATAAAGGAAATAGACAATAAGATAAGTATAAATAAAATAACTAAAAGTGATGTAGAAGAACATCTAATTAAAATTCAATTTTTTCAACATGAACGACTAGTACATTTATTAGTAACCTTAGCTTATGCATTATTCACAATAATTTTTATATTTTTAACATTATATCATCCTTTGTTCTTTATTATAACTATAATAGTATTAGTATTTTTAATGTTTTATGTAGCTCATTATTTCTTCCTAGAAAATAATGTGCAGTACTTATATAAACAATATGATTTGATGAAAGAAAAATTATCTAAAAAGTAATTGAATAAAATTACTTTTTTTATTTAGCTTATATTTGCTAAAAACGCTCTTTTATAGTACAATGGAAAAAGCTTTAGGAGGTTTATTATGATACAAGTTAATAATGTAACGCTAACTTTTGGAAAAAGAACTTTATTTGAAGATGTTAATATTAAATTTACTCCAGGCAATTGCTATGGATTAATTGGTGCTAATGGTGCTGGTAAAAGTACATTTTTAAAATTATTATCTGGAGAAATTGAAACAACTCATGGTGATATAGTGATAACTAAGGGAGAAAGAATTGCTGTATTAAAACAAGATCACTATGCTTATGATAATGAAAGAGTTATCGATACCGTTATTATGGGAAATAGTAGACTTTATAGTATTATGAAAGAAAAAGAAGAACTTTACTCACATACTGAATTTACCGAGGAAGATGGTATAAAACTTGGTAACTTAGAGGCTGAATTTGCTGAACTTAATGGATGGGAAGCAGAAAGTGAAGCTTCAACTCTTTTAAACAATTTAGGAATTGATGAAAAATTTCATTACGAACTGATGAAGGATATCCCTAATAATCAAAAAGTAAAAGTATTATTAGCACAAGCTCTATTTGGTAATCCTGATATTTTATTATTAGATGAACCTACTAACAACTTAGATATTGATGCTATTAATTGGTTAGAAGAATTTCTTATTAACTTTAATAATACTGTAATAGTTGTATCTCATGATCGTCACTTTCTAAATAAAGTATGCACTCATATAGCTGATATCGATTATGGAAAAATCAAATTATATATGGGAAATTATGATTTCTGGTATGAATCTAGTCAATTAGCATTAAAACAAATGAAAGAATCTAATAAAAAGAAAGAAGAAAAAATAAAAGAATTACAAGCTTTTATTGCAAGATTCTCTGCTAATGCTTCCAAATCAAAACAAGCTACTTCTAGAAAAAAAATATTAGAAAAAATTGAATTAGATGAAATCGTACCTTCTTCTAGAAAATATCCATTTATAGATTTTAAGCCAGAACGTCCTTCTGGGAAAGAAATATTAATGGTTACTAAATTAAATAAAACTATAGATGGTAAAAAAGTATTAAACAATGTCAGTTTCACAGTTCAAAAAAATGATAAAATTGCTTTTGTTGGAAGTAATGATATTGCTAAGACTACTTTATTTAAAATATTAATGGGAGAACTAGAAGCCGATAGTGGTCATGTTACTTGGGGAAAAACTATTACTCCCTCTTATTATCCACAGGATAATTCTAAATATTTTACGAAAGAGGAAACCATTATGGAATGGATCGGTAGTTTTTACAACATTGATGATGAGACTGTTTTAAGAGGATTTTTAGGAAGAATGTTATTCTCAGGTGATGATGTTTTCAAAAAAGTACCAGTTTTATCCGGAGGAGAACGTGCAAGATGTATGTTTTCAAAATGTATGTTAGAAGGTGGGAACTTCTTAATATTAGATGAACCTACTAACCACTTAGATCTAGAAAGTATTACCTCCCTAAACAATGGATTAATTAAATACGATGGGGAATTAATATTTTCATCACACGATCATCAATTTACCGAAACTGTAGCTAACCGCATTATTGAACTTACTGACGATGGGTTTATCGATCGTAAAACAACATATGATGAATATCTAAAAGAACGAAGCAAAAAATAGCTTCTTTTTTTAACTTTTTATATTTATTTGCATATAATACTATGGAGGTATACACTATGTCCAATGATATTACTGCGACAGAACTAAAAGGACTAATCCCTAAAGTAAAAATAATTGATATACGTGATAATTATCAATTTAATTTAGGTAGCATTCCTACTTCTATTAATATTCCTATGAACTTTTTACTCACGAATCCTGATTCTTATCTTAATAAAAATGATACATACTATATATACTGTGAATACGGTAGTAGAAGTAAAACCGCGTGTAATAAATTGCAAAAACAAGGATATAAAGTAATAAATGTACTAGGTGGATTTAAAGAATATAAATTAAAATAAAAAGACCTTTGGGTCTTTTTATATGAATAAATTAACAATTAAATTAAAAGCAAAACATACAACTATACCACATAAAGTAGGTACTAATATAGAAATTAACGTCCATTTATTTGACTTAGTCTCTTTTTTTATAGTTAAACATGTAGTAGAACATGGCCAATGCATTAAAGAAAATAACATTACCGAAATAGCGGTAGTAATCGTCCATCCATTATCTACTAACAAAGTTTTTAATTCAGTTAAATTACTAAAATCTGTTAAATTACCAGTTGCCATATAACTCATAATGATAATAGGCATCACTATTTCATTAGCAGGAAAGCCTAAAATAAAAGCAAGCAAGATAACCCCATCCATTCCTAAGAGACTAGCAAAAGGATCAAGAAAATTCGAAGTATAAGATAAAACGGAAATTGAATTAAATTTAACATTAGCCATAAGCCATATCACTAATCCAGCTGGAATAGCAATAGATACTGCTCTACCTAACACGAATATTGTTCTATCTAAAACCGATCTTACAATTACTTTTATTACTTGTGGTTTTCTGTAGGGAGGTAACTCTAAAGTGAAGGAAGAAGGTACTCCCTTTAAAATAGTTTTCGATAATATCTTAGAAATAATAAAAGTCATAAATATTCCAAAGATAATAACTAACATCAAAATAATAACACTTAATAGTGAATTACCAGTCCCCACTCCTACTAAAAACATCGTAATGATAGCAATTAAAGTAGGAAGTTTACCATTACAAGGAACAAAACTATTAGTAATAATTGCTATTAATCTTTCCCTAGGGGAATCAATAATCCTAGCTCCACAAACACCTACCGCATTACATCCAAATCCCATAGCCATTGTTAAAGCTTGTTTCCCACAAGATGAACATTTTTTAAAAAAATTATCAACATTAAAAGCAATTCTAGGCAAATATCCCAGGTCTTCCAATAAAGTAAACAAAGGGAAAAAAATCATCATCGGTGGTAACATTACTGATACGACCCAAGCTAAAGTTCTATATATACCATAAACCAACATATCACTAAGCCAATATGGCATAAAAGAGTTACAAAATAAAAACAAATCTTCTTCAATGCTAAAAAATAAACTGTTAAGAAAATTCGAAGGATAATTAGCTCCTTTTATTGTTAACCAAAAAATAAATCCAAATAATAACAACATCACTGGTATTCCTGTTATTTTATTAGTTAAAACTTTATCTATTTTTCGATCACGTCTATTATAATCATCTTTTCCATAAGTAACAACTCTGTTACTGATATCTTCCGCTAAATCATTAATTGATTTTACAATAATATCTTCCAGTTCTGTTACCAAAATATCATTATCTAGCAAGTATTTTTTGGCCTTGTTAATGGCAGTTATTGTTTCATTATCTAAAATAGAATAACCCAAATAATTCATTATCAACTCAATAAAATCATCATTATCTTTGATTAAATTAAGCGCCACCCATCTACTATTTAACAACCCATTCAATTTATTTTTTATTACTGGTTCAATGATATTAATAGCATGTTCTAATTCTTTCGAATATTTAACTTTTATTGTTTTTTTGTTAGGATTAAAACTATATTTATCCATAGCTTTCGCTAATTCATCTAATCCCTTACCTGATCTAGCGCTAGTAGCAATAACTTCTACTCCTAATATGTTTTTCAATTCATTCATGTTTATATTGATACCTTTTTTCTTAGCTTCATCAATTAAATTAACACACACTATCACATTATTAGTTATCTCCATTACTTGAAGAGCTAAATTTAAATTTCGCATTAATGAACAAGCATCACATACTACCACTGTTAAATCACTATTACCAAAACAAATGAAATCCCTTGCTACTTCTTCCTCTTGTGAATGGGCTAAAATAGAATATATTCCTGGCAAATCATATATTTTATAAAAATGATCTTTATATTTAAAATCTCCACTAGCATTGCTAACAGTTTTTCCGGGCCAATTTCCTGTATGTTGATTCAATCCAGTAAAAGCATTAAATACTGTACTTTTACCTACATTAGGATTCCCTGCTAAAGCAATAACTTTATCCACATTAGTAATTTTTTTCTTTTGCTTTTTCACAACTAAATCCCCTCTATTAAAATATTTTTAGCATCATCATCTCGTATCGCAATAAGTGCTCCTCTAATCATATAAGCAATTAAATTACCTCCCGGATTAATTAAAGTACTTTCCACTACTGTTCCTGGAGTTAATCCAATATCTAATAATCTTCTTCTAATACTACCACTAGAAATAACCTTTTTTACAACTGCTTTATTTCCTAATGGAACATCATATAAACTCATCTCTTTCATAAATAATTTATCCTCCTCATATATTAGGTTAGAAGTTTCCTTTATCTAACTCTAATATAATATATGTATTAACCTAAAAGGAGCGTGGGCTTATGAATAGTGAAAAGTATTATACCTTAACTGGATATAAAATAAAGGAGCATATAAAAATAACTTCCGCCATGGAAGATTATATTGAAATGATTTATCGAAATACAATCACGAATGATAATATATCTGTAAAAGAACTATCTATCCTTTTAAATGTTAAAGCATCCTCCGTATCCAAAATGGTTAATCGATTAAGCAAATTAAATCTTGTTGATTTTCAAAAATATGGACATATAGCATTAACAAAAGAAGGAAAAAAATTAGGAAAATTTTATTTAGAACGACATAATACTTTAACTTTATTTTTTAAAAATTTAAATACATCTAATTTTAAATTAGAACAAGTAGAAAAAATAGAACATTTTGTTGATGAAATTACGATCAAAAATATGAAAAAAAGCATAAAAAAAGATAATAATTAATTATTATCATCTCCTATTAAACCGTTACCACAAAAATCACATTCTACATATTCATCTAATTTTAATGGAACAATAGCACCACATTTTTTACACTGTACCATGTCTACTTTTTGTTTCTTCTTAGAAATTTCTTTAGTATTAAAAGAATCTTTTCCTTTATCTTTATATATTATTTTATTTTTCTTATCATCTATTTCCATTGGTATTAAATAATCCTTATCTTTAAGATCTAATATATTTTTTTTAACATCACTAATAGATAAATCTAATTTTTCACTTATTTTTTTGATAGATGTTTCATGCTCTAAATTAATTGATTTAGTATATATCTGTTCAATTCTAGCTTTTTTAACTAAAAGACGTCCTCCAATTATAAAAGAAGTAAGCATAATAATACCTATGATATATAAATGAACATCTTCAGGAATCAAATTAATCATATCTAAAGACATACCACTATTATATAAATCTATAACATCTTTTAGAAAAGAGTAAAGTCCTACACCTACTATAAACAGAATAAATAGACCAATTCCAGTTAAATTTCTACCCCAATTGTACATCTTACGTTTATTTTCCTTAACTCTTACAATAAAGAACCAAACTCCTATAGGAGTAATAGTAAACATTAATATCCAGATAAAAATATATGGAATTTTATTTATTCTTGATTCTAGTTTTTTCTTATCAATATTTCTTAGATTAATTTTTTTCATAATATCTACTCCTATCTAATTTATATGATCATATTTTTTTAAAATATCAAGAACTATATCTTTTACTTCAGTATCACTTTTATCTTTTAATTGATTTTTCAAATTATTAAAAGCATCATCGTAAATCACAGATTTATCCGAACATTGTAATTTTAAATAGTCATAATAATCTTTGATTAAATCCAGATTGATTTTATTACTAGATAAATATTCCATTCGTATCTCTAATAATAAAGAGGATACAAATTCATTAAAAACATCTTCAAGAGAATAACTGTCTTTAAAATCTTCATATTTAGTTTTTAACAATTGACTTTTCTCAACTAAACTAGAGTCTTTAAGATCTTTTGAAGTTAGTATATGATCTAAACTAGTATTTAACAATGGTTTGGAATAAAGAGCTTGATTTAATCCTATTTCTTCAAATGAAATTAAATATATTTTACTATTAACAAGAGATTCTACTTTTATATATGAAGAAATCTTATAATCTTTAGATATTGTTATATTATAATTATTATCTTTCTCTTTTATTTCTATCCTAGGTTCATAAAAAGGATAAACGATAACTAACTCATCTTTATATAAAGAGAATAATCCTCTCTCCGTAATTTCTATATTCGATACTATTTCATTTAACTCTTTTAAACTACTCATATTTAACACGCTTCCGTACAAACATCATTTAAAACTTTATGTATGTAATTAATATAAATATCCATTAATTCATTTTTTTCATCATTCGTTAATAATTGATTTGGATCAACATGAGTTTTCACACTATTAGTATGGGTTCCAACTATTTCTCCTTCATGTACAAAAATAACAGTCGGAATAACAATGGTATTGTCTTCCTCATTAATAGGACTAATACTATTGTCTTCTAATTTATAATTATTCAAACTATCTTTCAAAGCATCGAATAATGTTTTATAATCCTCCATACTAGGAGTCAGTGACTCTATTTGATTTTCACTATCTTCATTTTTTATCTTCAAATAATAAATTTCTTCTACTCCTAATTCACTTGCTGATTCTAATAACACAGGAATCACATTTCTACTCATCGCATCTAAAGGATTTCCTAAATAAATAATTCCTGTACCATTTTGTAAAATATCAACAACTTCATTAACAGTGGAATATTTAATATTATTATCCTTTATAATATCAATTTCTAAATACTCATTATTTAAAGATTCGTATTCTTCTTTAAATTTAGATTCATCCGTATCTTTATTACTACATCCTGCAACAATGATTACCAAAAAGGCTATTAACAAAGTATATAATACTTTTTTCATTTCATCACCTATTTTCAAATAATTTACATATAAATTATATCATAAAAATTATTTTAATCCCTACTAAATAATATTTTTTCTTGTTTATATAATTTTACAATTGTAAAAATCATAATTCCTGCATAAACAATAGTGGATAAAAACATAAGTAACATAAAAATCAAATTCACATTACCATTTAAGATATCATTAATAGCTAAACTAAAGTTTAAATATGGGACAACAGAAATAAGATAACTACTATTAATTCCTATCATCATAATAAACATTGGAATAATTGGTAAAAAGTTAACTGGAGTTAAAGCATTTTGTGCTTCCTTAAAGCTTTTAGAAAAACTTGATATAGCAATAGTTAATCCACTAATAAATAAGGAATATACTACTAAAACTAAAATGATAGCTACACTAGAAGATAAGGATAACGTTATTTTACTAGTTGCATAAATAGATAAATTTTCTTGAATTATCAAGAAAGATCCAAAAGTTGCTATAAAACTTATAATTGCTGATAAAATTGCTGATGCTACTACTGCTAAATATTTACCAACAATTAATTCACTATTTTTTATTGGAAAAGTAAGAAGAGTCTCTAAAGTACCGCGCTCTTTCTCACCAGCTGTTACATCAATTGCTGGATAAGTAGCCGCTAGTGTTATTGCCATAATGATAAACACTGGTAACATGTTAATTATTTGTGATGAATAACTATTCGTCTTTGATACATTAACTTCTGATACTTGTATCACATTGATTACTTCATTAGAATTAACATTTTGTTCCGTTAAAATTTTATCTTGCAGAACAATTTTATAATTTTCTAACATAGTACTAGCTAATCCATAAGCATGAATACTTTGAATACTTGATTCATCATAATAAATAGTATATTTATTATCATCACAAGTGATATAAGCATTTATTTCTCCATCTTCTAACATTAATCCTAATTCTTCATCATTAGCATAAGTAGTATTGATATCTAATTCATTGACAATGGAATCTATGACTTCATTAGTTTCAAAGTTAATACCAATATTATTAAAATTATTAATGCTTTGACTATCTAAAGCTTCAAAAATATAGCTCATAAAGATAATTATTAAAGGGAATAAGAAAAGTGGTACTAACACCATCATTCTTAAAGTTTTTTTATCTCTTAAAATATCCCTTATTTCTTTTTTAAATATTTCAAAAATAGTTTTAATCTTCACTTTTTACACCCCCTATTAAAGAGAAAAATGCATCACGTAGCGTCTTAGTTTTAGTCTTTTTCCTTATATCTTCAGGTGTCCCTACAGCAATTATTTTACCTTTATTCATAAGAATAACTCGATCACAAATATTTTCTGCTTCTTCCATATAGTGCGTTGAATAAATAATAGTTTTACCCTTCTCTTTTTCTCCTTTGATAAAATTTAAAATAACTTGACTAGATACAATGTCAAGACCACTAGTTGCTTCATCTAAAATATAATATTTAGGATCATGAATTAAACATCTTGCAATACCAACTCTTTGTGTTTGTCCTGTCGATAAATTACCTATTCTATTATTTCTAAAATTATCAATATCTAAAATTTTAAAAATTTTATTAATTCTTTTTTCAATTTCTTTATCATCAACTTCATAAAATTTCCCACACATTTTTAATAATTCATAAGGAGAAATTCTCTCATATAATTTAGTATTACCTGATAAAAAAGCAATTCTTTTCTTTATCTCAATAGCATTTTCTTTATAGTTCATATCATCTATGGATACTTCTCCACTAGTTGCATTCATAATACCAGCAATAATTCTAAGAAGAGTAGTTTTCCCAGCACCATTAGGCCCTAAAATACCAATTATTTCATTATCATTAGCCGTAAAAGATATACCATTCACTGCATAAAATGGAATCTTTTCTTTTTTATTATTTGTTTTTATAAATTGTTTTTTGACGTTTTCTACTTTTATCATAAAGCCCTCCAGCAAAATTATATCATATAGTTAATAGTATTACAGTAAAAAAGATCATTATTATCTAATGATCTTTACTATTGTGGTAACATCTGATTCAGTTTGATATCCTATCTTTATTCTATTTCCACTTACTATAAAAGGAATATAATCTTCATCTACTTTGATCGATACTTTATATTTTTTACCTTCATTATCTTTTAAATAATAATAAGTATTTCCATCAATAATAGAGCTTGTAATACTACTTACTACGATTTCTTTTTCTTTTATCTCACTAGTATCTGTTACTGGATTCGATGTCAAATAATTTCTAGCCGCTACATCGATTCCTTTAGAAGAGTCAGTAACCACTACTCTTTGATAATCTTGTACATCTACAAAAGCATACATTTTTACAAGACCCGCATTATCTTTCAAAGAAATTAAATAAGTAGGTCTTCCTTCTAAATTAATTAATAATGGGAAAGTAGATGTATAATTCATTTGTTGCACTTGACCTTTCGCGCTTTCCATAGCTGAATACTCTTCTGCACCAGGAACTTGATAATAAACTGTTTCTTTCGTACGCATGTTACATAGAATAAATCCTAAATTAGATTCGTCACTTGCTACTGAAGTTATACCAGTATATAAGTATACATCATCATCCATAGTTAAATAATTATATCCTTCGGTAGTAACAACTACATCTTTTTGACCAAAAATAGAATTAAAGAATCCATTTTTATATAATCCCCAATTACTAACTTGTTCTAATATTAATTTTGCAGAATATACATGATCAACCCAAGTTGGAACATCTTCAACTTTATATTTCTTTGATTCACCAGTGATAGGATCTAAAATTACTACTCCTGTTATTTCTTCCTTTAATCCTACTCCACTATATTTTATAGTAGGAACAACCCAATAGGGATTACCTTCATCATCAAGTTCAAAACTAGCACTTCCAAAAATCTCAGTTGGATAACTAAATCTAAGTTTTCGTTCTAATTTTTCATTAAACATTGCTGATGGCATATATTTCATACCTTTTTCTAATTGAACTAATTCTGCTTTACCATCGGTTGAACTTACTATAATATACCCTTTTACACCTTCACTACGATTAGTAAAATATTTGATTATTCCAGAATACTCTAACGGTGTTACTCTAACTACTTCATCATTGTAATTAATTTGAGTGTATAAGTTAGAAACGTAAAATTGACTTACTAGATCTGTCATCTCACCCATAACACGATCTCCTAGTTTTTGACTAGAATCCTTATCTAATAATGGAATCGTATTAAAGTCAACCTCTGCTACTTCCTCTGAAAAATTTCCATCTTCCCTAATCGTAATTCTCTTAGCATAACTAGATGAATTAAAAAGTGGAGAAACAATAATATTTACAACAATAATTCCTAAAAAAACTACTGCTACCCCAATATAAAATCCTTTCGTTATTTTAGATACACGTTTTGTCTTTAAAGCTCCTGTTTTCATGTCTATACATCCAATGAATTTAACAATAGAGAAAACTATAATATTCATGAAAACATATACCCAAAAACTAGGACTTTGAATATTTAATGGTGGCAAAATGATATAATAACTTAAACCAATAAACACCACCATAAACAAAATTAACCAAATTAATGTTTTACTACTTTTTTTCATAAATTCCTCCTATATATAATTATATCATCTTTATATAAAAAAAATATACACTATATGGTATAATAATTAAAATATTAATCTTTATTCTATTCTTGGAGGTGGGAAGATGAGAATATTATCATAAGTCGGCATAAACTTTGATTATGCCTAAATAAAAAAGGAGGCATAATATAATGTTAGAAACGAAGAACCTCGATATTATTATTGGTACAAGATATTTAATAAAAAACTTGTTTTTTACTCTTAACAAAAATGATAAATTAGCTATTATTGGGGAAGAAGGAGATGGAAAATCAACTCTCTTACAATGTTTAGCTAATAATTGTAATTATGCACATATCCATGGTACTATAAATTCTCATAACCACAAAATAGGTTATTTGCCACAAATAATTGAATATAAAAATAGAGATTTATTAGTAAAAAACTATTTATTTATCAACGATGACGATTACTATAATAAAGTAAACCTTTTATATCATTTATTAAACGAATTAAATATAAAAGAAGACATTCTTGATAATAACATAAATCTATTATCCGGAGGAGAAAAAGTTAAAATTGAAATATTAAAACTTCTACTTGATGACTCTGATATTTTATTATTAGACGAGCCAACAAATGATTTGGATTTAAATACATTAAAATGGCTTGAATCATTTATAAATAGTACGAATAAACCTATCATTTTTGTCTCTCATGATGAAACATTCTTATCTAATACGGCTAATGTCATTCTTCATTTAGAACAATTGAAAAAGAAACAAGAATGTAAACATACATTAATAAAAACTAAATATGATGATTATGTAGAGGCAAGACTTAGACATATCAAACATCAAACTCAAATAGCATATTCCGAAAAAAGAAATTTAAAAAAACAAGAAGATAAATTAAAGCAAATAATGTCAAAAGTAGAATATCAACAAGAAAATATTTCAAGAAAATATCCACATGCAGCAAAAATGTTAAAAAGGAAAATGCACAGTTTAAAACATCAGGAGAAAAAATTAGAGAACAAAGAAATAACAGAAATACCAGATGTAGAAGAAAATATAAATTTTAAATTTGATAAAGTTTTTATACCTAAATATAAACCTATTCTTGAATTGATAAATTATTCACTAAAAATAAATAATAAAATTCTATCATCACCTATTAATTTAAAAGTAATAGGTGATGAACATCTTGTAATTATTGGTGAAAATGGAACTGGGAAAACTACTTTATTAAAAGAAATAATTAATATATTATCCACAAGAGATGATATTACGGTTGGATATATGCCACAAAATTATGATGATATTTTGTCTAGTTATAAAACACCCATTGATTTTTTGTGTAATAATCAAGATAAAGAAAGTATTACTAAAGCAAGAACTTTTTTAGGAAATATGAATTTCACTAAAGAAGAAATGATGGATGATATTAACTTATTAAGTGGTGGATCTAAAGCTAAATTATTTTTAGTTAAATTAATATTAGAGCAATATAATGTATTAATATTAGATGAACCAACAAGAAATGTAAGTCCACTCTCTAATCCAATTATTAGAAATAAATTAAAAGAATTTACAGGTACTATAATCAGTGTTTCACACGATCGTAAATATATCAAAGAAGTAGCAGATAAGGTTTTTAAATTAACCAAACGAGGTTTAATAGAAATAAATAAAGAAGAGTTATAAACAGTTCATAATCTCTTCATCGTAAGCCGTCAAAACTCCTCCATGTTCGTTATTTACTCCCCTACTAGTAAAATTTTAGTTGTATTTTTTCTGCTCAAGGTCTTAAGAACAAGAAATTAGCTAGAAGGACATCGTTTTAGTTCTAATCCTTCAGATGATGATATTAAATATTGGACAGATAGTTTAGTAAATTAAACAAACTTATTATAAAAAAATTAAAAGGTAAAAGGAATCGTAAAAATATAGAAAATCTCTATATTCATCGGTTTCTTTTTTATTAATCAGTAAAAATTTTCATCCTCATATCATATAAATATTAATAAGGGAGGATTTTTAATGAACAACAAGGATTATATAGAATCATCTTTAGAACTTCACTTATTTTTTGATAGAATCATGAAAGAACATAGTTTCTTTATCGAAGTAGCATTTACTGAAAAAAATGATAATTTAAAAAAAGTTGCAAATAATTTTCAAATGGCTTTCTCTAATATTCTAAATAGAATAATTAATTTAGCTAATGGAAATATGAATACCAACACTTTAATGGCTAATGATATTGTCACTAATAATACATTAAATGCTGAGAGAAAAACCAGTGAATTATCAGGAGTTAATATTAATCAAGAGTTAACTATAAAAGAAATGAATTTAAAACCTGGTAACATATCTGTATCTGAAATGCTATTAAATAATATCCATACAATCAATAGGGAAACATTATCACTGATAGAACAATTAATTCAATTTAAAACCGATATATTAAATCAAGTATTAAATTGTAAAATGTTCACAACCAACTATCCATTATTAATACAACATATAACTAACGAAGCTAGAATGTATCATGATTTATTATCCAAAATTGAAAATAGAGAACAAATTACCAATGAATACTTATATAAACAAGAATTATTTTGGAATAACATCATGAAAGAACACGCAGAATTCATAAGAGGATTATTAGATCCTACTGAAAAAAATTTAATAGTTACTGCTAATGATTTTGCTGATAAATATGAAGCAATTTTAAATAGCCAAAATTTAAATTTAAATAGATTAACTGATGCAAGTCTAAAAGAAACCATTGATTTTAGAAATTTTAAAGTAGTTGGCGAAGAAGCAATATTAAATTGTAAATTAAAAAGTATAATCATACCATTATTAGCAGATCATATTGTAAGAGAAGCAAACCATTTTATTAAATTACTTAGAAGATACAATAATATACCAACACCATATTAATTTAAAATACTACTATATTTCAATACTTTAATAGGACTGAAAAATACAGTCCTATTTTTTTATATTAGTAAATTAACTAATCAAAAGTCTTCCATTCTTCATATAATTTCAATTTCAACGTTTGTTGAAAATACCATATAATAGTATTATTTAAATTCTTATAAGAATATAGATCTTATTTATCATTTAATGTATAATTTAAATAGATTAATGCTTTAAAATATAATTAATAATAATGATTAATTAATTCCATATTTTTTATATAGGGGGATAAGTAATGATAAATATAAAAGAAAAAGCAAAACTATTTGCGATTAATGCACACATGGGACAAGTTAGAAAAAGCGAACCTGACAAACCTATGATTATCCATCCCATTGGAGTTGGGCAGTTATTAGAATCACTAGGTTATGACGATAATGTTGTAGCAGCTGGATACTTACATGATGTTGTAGAGGATACTAAATACACAATTGAAGATATTAAAAAATTATTTGGAGAAGATATTGCAAGTTTAGTAATGGGAGCCTCTGAACCAGATAAATCATTGTCTTGGGAAGATAGAAAAAGATATACAATCGAAAAAACTAAAAGATTGCCATTTAGAAACAAATTAGTAATATGTGCTGATAAAATTAATAATTTAGAAGATTTAATGATTAAATTTCAAAAAAATGGAACTAGAGATTTTTCAGCATTTAAAAGGGGTGAAGAACTACAAAAATGGTATTACAGCAATATATATGAAAGTTTAATTTATGGGGAAGATAAAAGTTTACCTATATTTAGAAGATTAAAAGATGTGTTAGATATTATTTTTGATGCAAAACAAGATTTTTATTTAAAAGAGGTCATTTTTGATGATAATAGCGAATATTATGAAAAACTAAAAAAGTTACATGCTCAAAAATTGGAATTACAAAAATTAAGAGATTTGTGTTCATTATCAAAACCTTTTGTCATCGAATTTAGTGGTACACCAAGAACTGGTAAAACAACTACAATAAATAACTTATATGATTTCTTTAAAAAAGGAGGATTTAATACTTCTTTGATAGAAGAATTTACTACTTCATCATATTACAAAAATGAATTTAAAAAGAAAATTGATAGAATGAACTTAGGAGAAAGTAATATTGCAATTATGGAAGAAATTTATAATCAATTGCAACAAGCACTTTTATCTCAAAAAGAAATCATTCTTATTGATAGATCTATTAACGATAGACAAACTTGGAATTACAGAAGATTTATTCAAGGCGATATGCAAGAGGAACAATATTTTTCTTCAAGAGACAAATTTTCATCTCTTTCTAAAGAGTTGATCGATTTTTTAGTAATTACTTACGCTACACCTTTAATTTCTTTAAAACGAGATTATAACTCGAGTTTAGCATTAGAACAAAGAAGATTTTTAAATTTACAGAATCTAGAGGAATATAATGATAGTTTAAATGCTTTACAAGATTTATTTTCTCAAAGCGTTGATTCTGTAATGTTATTAGATACATCTAATATGAGTATGAGTGATGTTTCTATTGAAATAACATCACAAGTTCTTCCCGCTATTAGAAAACAATATATAAAATCATTTAAGCAAAAATATAATCTAAAATAATAATCAATACTTTTAAAGCTTACATATGAAATATATTTATATGATTTTTCAAGAATAGAAAAGTTTAAATATTATATAATTCAAAGAGACAATATGATTTAAATTGTCTTTTTTATAATATAAAAGTTAATATTAATACTACTTTCTTATTTTTCAAACAAAAAACTCGCATCACATATAAAAATGTGAGCGAGTTTATGTCTCAATGGAGCGAATAACATACAAGTTACGAACTTTGTTCTCTTTCTAAGAATATTATATCTAAATTATTATTAAATTTCAATGGGAGTATGGAGAATTTTGTTATTTTATAGTATAATGTTGTCGAGAAATATCTAGGAGGTCATTATGAAAATAAACAAAAATTTTAATAGAAAAAATGATAATGCTACAGTTACTGTAAATTATGAAACCATAGAAGAATGTCCAAATTGTAAAAAAGCATTGGCACCACAAAACTTATATGGCATTGTGCATTCTAGAGATGATAAAGAAATTTTATCAGTTGCTGATTATTGTAATGGTTGCCATTCACTAATAGTTTCAGAATATGAAATAGAAAAAACTGTAAGAAGTAAAAATAGCGATGGTTCTTTTAATTATGAAGATAAAAAGTATAAAATGATAAAAATAAACTATTCAGCACCTGTTAATTTTAAAGAAAGAGATTTTGATGACAAACTTAAGAAATTATCTCCTCAATTTGTAAAAGTATATAATCAGGCATTAAAAGCTGAAGAATTTTTTTTAAATGAAATTGCTGGATTGGGCTATAGAAAATCATTAGAATTCTTGATAAAAGATTTTGCAATTTATAATAATCCAGAAAAAGCTGATGAAATAAAGTCAACATGGATGATAAAATGTATAAAGGATTATATTGATAATGATAAAATTAAAACTTTAGCCGAAAAGTCCGAATGGATAGGTAACGATGAAGCACATTATGTAAAAATACAAGACGAGAGGGATATTAATGATATGAAAAATTTTATTGATGCCTTAGTATATTTTATATCAATGTCTTTGATTGTTGATGATGCTGAAACTATGAAATCGAAGAAGGTGAATGCAATAAATGAGTAAATATTACGATATTGTTAGTAAAGAAATAAAAGATTATTTTAAAATTTTAGAGCCTGATTTTCCAGAATGGTTAAATGAATACATAGATACAAAAGAATTATTATCACAAGAATATATTAGTATTACTTGTGGTACTATATATTCTGATTTATTTGAAAGTAATTTTTTCTTTTCTAGTCTAGACCATTCTGTAGCAGTTGCTCTGATTGTATGGCATTTTACTCGTGATAAAAAACAAACTTTGTCTGGGTTATTTCATGACATAGCTACACCAGTATTTAAACATTGTGTAGACTTTCTAAATGGAGATTATATGGCACAAGAGTCAACAGAAGATTTAACTACAGAAATGATTAAAAATTCTAAAGAAATAATGACTCTATTAAATAGAGATAAAATTCGTATAGAAGAAGTAGATAATTATCACTTATATCCAATTGCA
>CALVYX010000028.1 GCA_944372315.1 uncultured Bacilli bacterium | reverse complement strand
AGTATTTTTAACAAATATTTATAAATATTTCTTTGTTAATAGACAAAGATATTATTGGAAAGGTTGGTGTAATAAATATGGCGAAGAAACCGATAAGCAGTAAATATACTGAAGATTGGGTACCAGTGCAATCTATTGCTAATGGTATGATAATCCTAGATAATCAATTGAAAGTAACAGGTGTAAAAATAGCACCTAGAAATATTTTTATTCTAGATGAGGAATCACAGGCTAATGTTTTGATGAATTTAAAAAATTTCTATAATCAAATAGATTTTGAATTCTGGTTAATTGTTGCCGATAGACCTGTTGATATATCTGTTTATATGTCACAACTACAACTTTTGTATAATCAAAATAGTTCCCCTGCTATTAGAAAATTGATTAGCGAGGATATTCAAAAAGGTAATGGTTTTATGAATAACAATGTTGTTGATACAGAGTATTACATATTATTTAAAGAAAGTAATTTAGATTTAATCCAAAAAAGAATAAGAATGATGATTAATTCTTTATCTGCTTGTGGATTATTATCTAGTCAAACTAGTAATGAAGATTTGAGAATTATATTAGATAATTTCTTAAATGGTGGTCAAACAACTGAATTCGGAACGGTGGTGGCACTATGAGTACAATGAATTTTAAATCACAAATAGCTCCTAAAGGACTTAGTTTTGGATATAGTGATTTCTTTGTAAGTGATAAATATGCAACAATTTTAACAGTAATATCTTATCCTAAGTTTATAGCACCTGGTTATTTATCTACACTTACTACTATGCCTGGTATTAAAGTGGTTATCAAACATATCCCAGTTCCATTTTCAACAATTTCTAAAATGTTAAATAAGCAAATTGCTGAATTAAAAACTAGATATCAAGAAGAAAAAGATCGTACAATTCAAGAGAGAATTCGATTGGATTATGAATCACTTGAATATTTCGTAACAATGTTAGCAGGAAGTCAAGCAAAAATTTTTGATTTCCAAATGCATATTATGATTACAGCGGATACTAAAGAAGATTTAGAGTTAAAGAAAACAAATGTTAAAAACTATTTAGATGCTATGGAATTAAAAGCAGTAGCTTTACGTTTTGAGCAAGAAAAGGTATTGAAATCTATAATACCAATTTTCCCAAAACAAGATATAGAAGATCGTATTGGAACTCCAATTCCTTCTATTACTATGGCTGCTATGTATCCATTTATCTTTGATAGTATTAAAGACCCTGGATTATCTACTTTATTAGGAGTTGATTTCTCAGGTGGTGTAATTTTATTCAATCAATTCTTATACAAAATTAAAAAAGAAAATAATAGAAATAATGCTAACTTGATTTTATTGGGAACTTCTGGTTCTGGTAAATCAACAGCGGCTAAGTTATTACTTCGTGGTCATATTCGTAATGGTTGTCAAATTGTTGCAATTGACCCTGAAAACGAGCTTGAAGATATGACGAAAGCTTTTGGTGGAGATACTATCGACCTTGGTAAAGGTGGAGAATATGGTATGATCAATCCACTTCAAATAGTAATAGATGCTGATGAAGATGAAATTAAACAAGGATTGGGTTATACAGTATTAACTAGAACGTTACAATTCTTAAAAGCTTTTATGAAATATTATGATCCTTCAATTGAAGAAGATGTTTTAACATTGTTTAGTGAAGTAGTACAAGATACCTATCGTCGTTTTGGAATCGATTTTGATAAGGACTTCTATAACTTTACAGCTAAAGATTATCCAACATTTAGTGATGTATATGCAACTATTAAAGGACGTCTTATGGCAATGGCTGATCATACTCATGAAAAAGATATTATGGAACGTCTTGAGTTAAAAATTAGACCATTAACCAATGATTTAAAATATTATTTTGATGGACATACAACAATAACTCATGATAGTGATTTTATTACATTTAATATTAAAGAATTAATGAATGCGGAAGCAAATATTAGAAATGCTTTATTCTTTAATATCTTAAAGTATGCTTGGGGACTTTGTTTAAATCGTGATTTAGATACTATATTAATGGTAGATGAAGCACACGTGTTATTAGGTGATAATAACTCTCTTGGAGCTGACTTCTTAGCACAAGTACAAAGACGTGCTCGTAAATATAACACAGGTTCAATTATTATTACTCAACAACCTAGTGATTTTGCAACTCCTAGTGTTATTACTCAAGGTAAAGCAATATTCGATAATGCTTCTTACTATATAATCATGGGATTAAAGAAACAAGCGGCTGAAGATCTATCTAAGCTTGTAGATTTAAATGATAATGAGAAAGAAAGTATTAAACGTTATTCACAAGGAGAAGCATTATTCGTTTGTGGACATCGTCGTATGAGAATAAATATTATTGTAACTCCAGAAGAATTAGCATCATTTGGTAGTGGAGGAGGACTATAATTTAATAAAATTAGTTTAAGTAGGTGGTGATAAAATGGCTGATAATTCAAATAATCCAAATAATGGTTTTAATAATAATGGTAAATTGAATCGAGCTGCTTCTTCATCACCTTCTTTTGATCCTAGAAAAAATCAATTTAAAAACAATATAGCATCAGGACAAGCTATAAAAAATAGAATGAAAAGAAATGCTATAAAAGAAGGTGTAAAAACAGGTGCCCAGAGTTTTGGAGTACCTAAAGCAGTGACCGAAAAAATATTAGAGACTGAAACTGGTAGGGAAGCTTTAGATTCTGCAGCTTCTTCTTCTACTGTTAGAGAAGGAGTTACTAATGTAGTAAAAGTTATTGCTAATAAAACAATTTTAAGAAATATTGCAATAATTGCTGCACCAGTTTTGATTATCTTACTATTTTTCATTATGATTTTTAGTAAAGACACTATTGGTGGTCGTGGTAGTGGTGAAGATGTATACGAAGATTTACGTAAAGAAATAGCTAGTGTTATGTCTACTTACAGTGGAAAGGTAGACATTGATGGAGTATTGATATTAGCGACTTTAGTAGGATATAATGATGTAGAAGATATAGATAGTGAAGGAGATACTATTGTTCAAAATATGGATTATTTAAAGAGCCAAGTACCAATATTAGCTCAATATCAAATAATGACTACCAAAAAATGTAATTATAAATCAGATACTATGCGCGAAATAGCTAGTAATGATGGTATATCAGTAGAAGCTAATTATAAATGTGTAGATGAAGAGATGGAAGGCGAAAGTTATTCTTTATCTACTGAACTAGGTAATATTGATGATGATAATAGTGGAAGTACTTATTATTGGAATTTAATTGATGAAGGTTTCATATTTAATTTCTATAATGAATATATGGTAAATCCTGACTCTAATAATGGAGAAAACGATGAGAAGATCGATGAGATTATTCAAGAAATATACTTATATTATGAAAGTTTATTACAAGTAGCTGATAGTGATGACTTATTTGGTATGTATAGTGTTGGAAGTGGTTATTGGTGGCCAATAGGTAGTGATACAACCACAATTGAAAATGGAAAATTATTTGCTAGTGGAGATCCAACACCAACGGTTATTACAGCAACATTTGCAGGAAATGATTCTGTTCACCAAGGAGGACATGGTGCGTTAGATATTTCAGCTAGTAATGCATTAAATCGTGTTAATATTATTGCCTCTCGTAGCGGTACTGTTGTTTATCCAACTAGTAAAAGTCAAACTAGTTATCCTAATAATGGATACTTAGGAAATCGTGATGGTGGTGGCTATGGTAACTATGTTATTATTGATCATGGTGGTGGGGAATATACATTATATGCTCACTTGTCACAAGATACTGTTACGGTTATGGCTGGAGATACAGTAGAACAAGGGCAAGTAATTGCCAAAATGGGTAATAGTGGTAATTCAACTGGACCTCACTTACACTTTGAAATTCGTATAGGTGGAAATTCGTCTTTATTTAAAGTTGACCCAGAGTTATATGTTGATCCAGACAATCCAAGACCCTCTTCTGATATTTTTATTGAATGGATCAAAACCATGGAAGGTGGAGTAAGTGGTGAATATGTCGATGGAAATAACTATGTTGTATACGATGGAGGAGATGGCGTGTTAACCGTTGGATATGGTATTGTTATTGTTAATTCAAGTGGAACTCAATTATATACTGACATCTATAATACACCGGTTACTGCCGGAAGTAGAGTTCCTATGCAAATCGTCGATAAAATGTTTAATCAATATATGGCAGGATCAAGAAATATATTAGCAAATGAAAAAGCCAATCGAAATATTACACTTACTAAATATCAAGATGATGCAATTTTAAGTTTGATGTATAATTGTGGCCCTGGATGGGCGGATGATGTTTTAGAAGCATATGGATCTGAAGGAGACTCCAGAGCCTTATGGAATAAAATGAGTCAATGTAAAAATGCTACCATTAATGGAGTATTCCAAGAAGTTTATGGGCTAAAAGTAAGACGAGCAGAAGAATATGAATTATTCTTAGAAGGAGATTATAAATATGATCCATTAAGCTGGAGAAAAGGTGATCCTATCAAATATTATGATCTTTCCAGCTGGTAAAAGAATAAAAGAAGGGTGATTTTATGGATAAAACGTCATTTAAAATTTTTCTAGTAGTAATAATATTTTCGCTTCTTATTTTTTGTGGATTATTTGCTTTCTCGTTATATCAAAATAGTCTAGCGGAAGAAAAAATAGAAGTAGAGTATGTGACTAATGCTAATATTTTTTTTACTGTAGAAAGTTGTGTGAATAAATATGTAGGATTAATAGTAGCTAAGGATAGTACAGCTTTATACAACGTAATTGATGATAAATATAAAGAAGATAATAGAATAACAATTAGTAATGTTTTAGCAAATAACATAAAGTTATCTGGTAATTATTCTTTTACTGCTCAAAAAATGCTTCAAGATAAAAAAGATAAACGTACTTATTACGTTAAAGGAAATTTAATAGCAGAATCTTTTAATGATGATGGTTTTTCAAATGAACAAATAGAATATGGATTAATAGTTAAATTAAATGTTGATAACAATACATATTCTGTTATACCTAGTGAAGTGGAGGTATATTTTGATGAAATCTAGTTTAGTAAAACAAGTTACCATTTGTATTATAACTGTATTAATCGTTGGAGTAGGAGCGTTTTTGGTTAAAGGATTTTTTATTGATGAAGGAAATGATAAGTTTAATGTAACAAATGAGTTAAAAGAAAAATATGAGTATAATGAATTTCAAGTAATAAACGTTACTACTGAAATGTTAATTCAAAGATATTTTGTTGATTTTAAAAGTAAAATGATTTCATCACCAAGAGAAGCTTATGATCTATTAAATTATGAAACTAAAGAAAGATTTGAATCTTATTCAGATTTCGAAATTTTTAGAGATAATAATATAGATCAAATACGTACTGCTGTAATAGAACAATATGCTGTTCAAAATTTCGATGGTAGTGATCAATATATTTTATTAGATCAATATAATAATAAATATACGTTTACTGCTAAAGCAATTTTAGTTTATAATGTAGCATTAGATTTTGATAATGAAATAACTAGTATTTTTGAATAAAATATTGTAAAATAAATTTAGTAATTTACTGAAAGAAGGAATAATAATATGAAATTAAGATTTAGAGCTGAACCACAAGATGTATTAATATTTGTAGTCTTTGCAATTTTTCTTTTATATGTTATTGCTCTTGGAATAATTAATTTACCAACATTAGCAACTGAAGGAAGATTTGCTGGTTTAAATCCTTTTCCAGCTTTTGAACCCGATAATATTTTTAAAACAATAGTTTTTTATCTTATTGCACTAGGTGCATTATTTATGAGTGTATCTTCATACTTTTTTGAAAGAGAAGAAGGAGTAGGATTGACTTTAAATAAAAAAGATAAAGGATACAGTAGATGGGCTAAAGAAAAAGAAATGAAAAAAGTTTTAAAATGTGTTCATCCTACCGATGAAAAAAGTGATTATGCGGGAATTCCTCTTATCAGTAAAAACGGTGAACTTTGGGTTGATGATGGTGAATATCATAACCTTGTAATAGGTGCTACTGGTAGTGGTAAAACAGTAAGTACTATTTTACCTACTATTAAAATCCTTGCTAAAAAAGGTGAATCAATCATTTGTACTGACCCTAAAGGTGAATTATTTGAGAAAACCGGTAGTATGTTAAAAGCAAAAGGATATAATATAATTTTGCTTAATTTCCGTAATCCACAAAAAGGTAATGCATGGAATCCATTAACATTACCATATCGATTATATAAAAGCGGTAATCAAGATAAAGCAATTGAGTTATTAGATGACTTAGCACTTAATATTCTATATGAAGAAAATAATGGAAATGCCGATCCTTTCTGGGAGAAAACCTCCGCTGACTATTTTTCTGGATTAGCACTTGGAATGTTTGAAGATACAACAGAAGACAAAATTAATATTAATAGCATTAGTTTAACAACTACCGTTGGTGAAGAAAAATGTGGGGCATCTACTTATGTTAAAGAATATTTCAATTTAAAAGATCCTAATAGCGCTGCTTACATTAATGCTAGTGGAACTATTATGGCACCTAATGAAACTAAAGGAAGTATTATCGCTGTATTTAAGCAAAAAATAAAATTATTTTCATCTCGTGAAAATTTATCAGAAATGCTTTCCTATAGTGATTTTGATATGAATTCCATTGGTAAAGAGAAAACAGCGGTATTTATCATTATTCAAGATGAAAAGAAAACATATCACTCGCTTGCTACTATATTTGTAAAACAATGTTATGAAACATTAATTGATGTAGCACAATCTAATGGGGGTAAATTACCATGTAGAACTAATTTCTTATTGGATGAGTTTGCTAATATGCCACCGTTAAAAGATGTAACTACTATGATTACAGCTGCTCGTTCTAGACAAATAAGATTTACAATGATTATTCAAAATTTTGCCCAGTTAAAACAAGTATATGGAGCAGATAATGCTGAAACTATTAAAGGTAACTGTGGTAACTTAATTTATTTGATTTCAACTGAGTTAGCAGCACTAGAAGAAATTAGTAAGTTATGTGGTGAAGTAAAATCTAAAAAAGATGATAAAACAGCATCAACCCCATTAGTAACAGTAAGTGATTTACAACGTATGAAGCAATTCGATCAGATTGTATTAAGAATGCGTATGCAACCATTTAAAACATCGTTTACTCCAGATTTTAAAATAGATTGGGGTAGAAAATATGGACCTATCGAATATCCTGAGCGTGAGAAAAAACCAGTTGCCGTATTTGATGTAAGAGAATTTGTCAAAGAAAAAAGACAACAAAAAATCAAAGAAATGATGGCTAATGGAGGAAGTCCTAATCCAACTGGTGGGATGATGCCAAATATGAATAGTGCTTATCCTGGTATGCCACCTATGTCTAATCAAAATAGTGGTTTTTCATCTCATCAACCATCAAATCCAACACTTAGAAATATGCAGGGACCAGATATTAACATGGATGAACTTATTAAAAAGATTGATGCTAAAATTGCTGAGATTGAAGAAGAGGAGAAAAAAGCAAAGGCACCAGAAATTAATAAACCATCAGTACCTCCAAAGGATAATTCTAATGTTAATACTTCCATCAACAATGACTTAAATCATGAGAAACAACAATCAATTATAAGAGAACCTATTAAACAAGAATTTGATAGAGTAGGTTTTGAAGATAAAAGAATAGATAACAATCACAATAGTGAAATATCA
>CALVYX010000027.1 GCA_944372315.1 uncultured Bacilli bacterium | reverse complement strand
TTTATCATAGTTATATTTGTATTAGTTGTTATTGTAGGGGCATATTTATATAATATTTTCTTTGGTAGTGGAAAAGAATCATATGGTAATAGACTTGATGGAATAGAAGAAGTAGAAATTACGGATGATCAATATGATGAAATGAAAGCATCATTAAAAGAAAATGAAGGTGTTACAGAAGTTTCTACTCGTCTACAGGGGAAAATAGTTAATGTAATTATAACTGTCTCTGATGATGTTACTAAAGAAAATGCTAAAAAAATTGCGAATGGAATTTTAGAACATTTAGATGAAGACCAATTGAATTTTTATGATATACAAGTATTTGTAAAAAAAGAAAATGAAGAATTAAATGATTTTCCTATTATTGGATATAAACAAAACAATGAAGAAGGATTTACATGGACTAAAGATAGACAGGTGACAACAGATGAAACTGAATAAAAAATTAATAATTATAATACCAATTTTAATTGCGTTAATAGTATTTGTTTCTCTTTATTTTTATTATAATAAAGAAGATAAAAATTCATTAACTGTAAATGATAGAAAATGGATTGAGTCAAATATATCAACTATTTTTGATTTAGAACTTATAAGTAATTATCCCGTTTATGGTGAAAATGGTGTTTTCTATGAATTTGTAGAAGATTTTGAAGAAGATACAGGATTAGAATTTAATGTTGTACCTTATTTAAAAACTGGAAAACCAACTGGAACAGGACTAAGATTTAGGGTTTTAAAAAATGATGAGCAATTAACAGATAAAGATTTATTATTAGGTGAAGATGTATATATTGCCATTAGTAAAAGTAGTTTAAAAATAAATCGTGTTACTGATTTCAAAGATATGACTTTGGGAGTATTTACTGATGATGTTGGTGAAATAAGTTATTATTTAAAAACTGGATCTAATATAACTTATAAACCTTATGATACTATTGATGAATTAGTAGATGCTTTAGATAGTGATGCAGTTGATCTTATTATTATTCCTAATATTATGTATTTAGATAAAACAATAGCAAGTGATGATTATTTCATAAATTATACTTTAACTGAGATGAATAATCGAGTTGTATTAACGTTAACGGATGATAACGAAAGATTAAATGAAATTGTAAAAAAATATTATACCAATTGGAAAAATAATGATTATGTTAATAGTTATAATCAACATTTATTAGATTATTATATTGAAAACAATAATATTAATGATAAAACAAGAGCAGAATTATTATCTAAAAATTATGTTTATGGGTATGTAGAAAATCCACCATATGAAGCTACAGTAGATGGTGAATTGGTTGGAATTAATGGCCAATACATAAGTAGAATAGAACGTCTTACTGGAATTGAATTCACATATAAGAAATATAAGACAATTGATGAATTAAAGAAAGCGATTGACAATGGAGAAATAGATATATATTTTAATTATTATAATTATGAAAAATCTAACTATAAAGCAACTGCTTCAACATTTATTGAAGAATATGTAGTTTTATCGGAAACTAAAAATTCATATGTTATTAATTCTTTTGAAGCATTAAAAGGTATCAAAGCAAGTATTTTAAATAACAATGCTTTATACAATTATTTTAAAGATAATAGTAAAGCAAGTCTTACTCCGTATGACTCTTTAGATGAATTGCTTTCTAAAAGTGATGATAGTGTATTAATCATTGATAAAGAAGTATATACAATTAATAGAAATGGCAAATTTAAAAATTATGAAGTTTTATATAATGGTATTATGACTAACGATTATAATTTTATGATTAAAGATAATAATAGTGCTTTCTACGATTTATTTAATTATATAATTAATACTAATTCATATTATCGTTATAGAAATAATGGTATTAATAGTTTGAATCCATCTATTATTGAACGTACAACTTTTGAACAATTATATTTAATTATTTTAAGTTTAATATTTATACCACTTATAATATTAGTAATTTTATACATACTACTTAAGAGAAGACATAAAGTGAAAACAGTAAAAAAAGAAGAACGTAAAAAATATACTGATATGCTTACTTCATTGAAAAACCGTAATTACTTAAATTTAAATATTAAAACATGGAATGAATCTAAAAAATATCCGCAAGCTATTGTTATCATTGATTTAAATAATGTTAAATATGTTAATGATAATTATGGACATGAAGCAGGAGATAAATTAATTGTTAAAGCAGCCAGTATTTTAGTTAGTACTCAACTAGAAAATAGTGAAATCATTAGAACTGACGGAAATGAATTCTTAATTTATTTAGTAGGATACAGTGAACAACAAGTATCAACTTATACTAATAAATTAACTAAAGAATTTAAAACTCTTCCATATGGATTTGGTGCAGCATTAGGATATAGTATGATTATGGATGATATTAAAACGATTGATGATGCAATTAATGAAGCGACATTAGAAATGCGTACAGATAAAGAAGATTATAAATAGATAGGAAGAAAAAAGATGAAAAGAAGGATTAGGGCTTTATGTAGACGTTTGATAAAAAATATAAGAAAGCCAGAGATGTTGATTCTCCCTGGTCAACTTTCTTTCTTTTTTCTTTTGACTTTAATTCCACTTGCTGCCTTATTTATAAGTCTCTTTTCAAGATTTCATATCTCTACTGATTTTATGGGAGAGCTTATTTTGAATAATATTCCTGAGGCAATGATTAGTATTGTCGATACATTAGCTAATGGTGTTAAAGCTAATACTAATGCAGTTATCTTCTTTGTTTCAGCTTTGATCCTAGCTTCTAATGGAACTCACTCTATGATTATTGCTTCTAATAAAATATATAATATAAAAGATAAAAGTTATATTAAAAGAAGATTTAAATCAGTTTTGATGATGTTTGTCTTAATAGGATTATTATTCTTTATTTTCTTAGTACCAGTTTTTGGAGATATGATAATTAGAATAGTAAGAAGTATAACGAATGAGACAGTAGGTAATATTGTAATGGTTACATATAATATTTTAAAATATCCACTTTCGTTTATTTTAGTATTTATATCGATAAAAATGTTATATATAATGGCTCCTGATATAAAGGTTAATCCAAAAGAAGTTAATTATGGAGCAGCTTTTACTAGTATAAGTTGGGTAATTGTTACACAAGTTTATTCGTTGTATGTGGAACATTTTTCTAATTATGGAAGCTTATATGGAAGTTTGTCTAATTTATTAGTATTAATGTGGTGGATATATATATTATCTTATATATTCGTATTAGGAATGGGATTAAATGTTACTAAATATCAATTAACAAATGAATAGTGAAAACTATTCTTTTTTTTATTGAACAAATAATAAACATATAATATAATAAATAACATTAGTTGATGGAAGTGGTAGAATGTTAGGGCAAGAGATGACCCAAAAAGACAGAGAAATTTTGAATGCTATTATTGATAATAACCATGATATTAGAACTTTATATAAAAAGTTAATGTTTATGGAAATAACTGATAATAAAAGCAATCAAAATTATAGTAAATGTTTAAATAGTTTGAAAAAGGCTTTAAAATTAGAAAACGAATATTATAATAGATTAAATTTGACTCCTATTAAATCAAGAACTATTATTAGATATTTTATTCAAGCCTCAGATAGTTATCATGAAGAGGATAATAATGTTTTAGAAGCAATTTTTAATCATAATTTAAATGAATTGGAATTTTATAGAATATTAAAAAAACTAGAAAGTTATGGTAATAAAAATGATGATATGTTTGTTCAATATTTAAAAGGGGATCCGATGATAGTTAATCACAATGATTTAAAGATGTTTATACTATCTAATAGATTAAAGCAAGCAGCTGATATGGATTTTGAAAAAGCATTCATTTATTATAATGAGGAAGAGATAAAGAAAAGTGATGATGATGACATTAAAGATTCATTGACAAGTATAAAGTATTGCCTTTCTTTTTTATCGAGTGATATTGAAGATGTACTAGTTCGTAATAATTTTGATGTAACTAATGATTTGTATTTCTATTTAAATTTTCAATCAGATATCATGCGAATACCTAGAAAGCAATTGGATTTAATTCAATTGAATTTAGGATATGAATATTGTACTAGAGCTATTAATGAAATGTTTTGTTCAGATTTAGAAGTGGAAGAATTAGGATTAGAACTTGATACTATAATTTGGTCTTCGTATTTGAAAGCCGGTACTTCCTTTCTTCTTAGATCGAGCTATGGTAATGATGGGATTGATAAATTAAAAAAATCTGTTTTTGATGCTAATGATAGTATTTGTAATCAGGCTTCTAATATGGTTGATCATATTTATGACTGTTTTTATGAAGCTAAGGAAGAAAATAATAATTTTAAATACTTATCTTTATTTATAAAATAATTACAAATCTGTAATTATTTTTTTGTTTGAAAAATGATTATGGTGGTGGTATAATGTATTAAGCGAGGTTGTGTTTATGAAAAAAAAGAATAAAAAAAATAATCATGAAGACAAGAAAAATGCCAATAATACAAAGAAATTTAATGGATTAAATAGATTAAATAAAATAGTAACCAATCCAGGTAAGTTTTTACTTGATTGGTTAAAAAGATTAAAAAACAGTTTATTAGATAATATTGTTTTTGTTATTTATGTTGTTTTAAATGTTTTAAATGCTTTTTTACTTAGAATGTTTACAATGAATAATCCTAGTAATTTTTTCGCATTTCAACCATTACTTGCAGACTTTGCTTTTGTTGTGATATTAGGATCGTTTGGTTTTCTGTTTAGAAGTAAAGGACGTTCTATTTATTATTTTGTTGTAACATTAATATTAACAACTTTATGTATGATTAATTCATCATATTATACGTTTTATACATCATTTTCATCGATTTCATTACTTTCTACACTTAAGTTTATTGGTCAAGTGGGGGATGCCGTTGTTGAAAATGTTATGCAACCTAAAGACTTTGTTTATTTATTAGCACCAGTAATAATGTTAGCAGTATGTATGAGAAAAGCTAAAAGTAAAAAGATTACTAGAAGTGATTATAAAGATCGACCTAGAGCTTTAAAAACACTTGCTATCGGTGTTGGGTGTGCCATTGTTTTTTCTACAACATTAACCTCTACAGATATTGGTAGGTTTGTAAAACAATGGAATCGTGAATATGTTGTTATGAAATATGGTATTTATGTATATCATTTAAATGATTTAATAAAAAGTATTGAACCTAAAATAACTTCTTTATTTGGTTATGATGAGGCAATGAAAACATTTAAGGAATATTTTGCTGAAGAAAAACCTACAGTAACTAATAAATATACTGGTATATATGAAGGTAAAAATATAATAGCCATTCATGCGGAAAGTATTCAAAATTTTGTAATAGGTTTAAAAATTAATGGTCAAGAAGTAACTCCTAATTTAAATAAATTAGCAAGTAGTGGATTATATTTTGATAATTTCTATCCACAAGTAAGTGTTGGTACTAGTAGTGATAGTGAATTTACATTTAGTACGTCATTAATGCCATCTAATAGTGGTACTGCTTTTGGTAGTTATTACGATCGTGATTATATTACAACACAAGAATTATTAAAAGAAAAAGGATATTATACGTTCTCAATGCACGGAAATAATGCTGATTATTGGAATAGACGAGTTATGTATGAAACTTTAGGATATGATAAATTCTATTCTAAAGTAGATTATGATATAGATGAAGTAATTGGATTAGGTATTTCTGATAAATCTTTCTTCCGTCAATCAATAGAAAAAATTAAAGAGATCGATGCTGAAAATGATAATTTTTATGGCACTGTGATTATGTTAACTAATCATACACCTTTCTCTGATACTGATAAATATGGTGAGTTTGATGTGTCTTTAAAAGAGACTGTTTATAACAATACAACAGGTCAGTATGAAGAAGTTACATATCCATATATGGAAGGTACTAAGTTAGGAAGATATTTAAAATCTGTTCATTATGCTGATAGTGCTTTAGGAGAATTTATTAGTGGATTAGATGAAGCTGGTATTCTTGATGATACAGTTATTGTTTTATATGGTGATCATGATGCTAGACTTCCTAAAGCTGACTTCCAACGTTTATATAATTATGATAAGGAAACGGATGGAATATTACCAGATACAACACCTGGATATGTTGTATTTAACAGTTATCAATATGAACTTAATAGAAATACGCCATTTATCATTTGGACAAAGGATGGTAAATATAAAGGAACTAATTCTAATGTTATGGGAATGTATGATGTATTACCTACATTAGGAAATATGTTTGGATTTTCTAATCCATATGCTTTAGGACATGATATATTTAATGTTACTGATGATAATATTGTGGTATTTCCTACTGGAAACTGGTTAACTAATAAAGTTTACTATAATAGTCAAAAAGGTGAATATATGACTTTAAAAGATACAATTATCACAGATGAATATATTCAAGAATGTAATGAGTATGCTGATAAATTATTAAATGTTTCTAATGCTATCATTGTTTATGATCTAATCAAAAAAAGTGGAGAAGAACAAACTAACGAACAACAAGTTATTGAAAAGATAACGCAATAATAAAATAGGTATTTATTACCTATTTTTTAATAAAAAGAATATAAACTAGAAAGTAGGAGATAATATGGAAAGAGTCATAATGATTAAATATGGTGAACTTTCTACTAAAAAAGGAAATATTAACTTTTTTATAGGAACGTTATTTAAAAACATTAAGGATAAATTAAAAAATTATAATGTTAATATTTATAAAGATATTTCAAGAATGTATATAGAGTTTGATGATCAAGATCTAGATAAAATTTTAGAAAGAATAAATAATATATTTGGTATTCATGAATATGTAGTGGCTTATAAAATAGAATCTGATATTGAAAAAATCAAATCTACTGTGTTAGAAATAGTTAAAAATGAAGAATTTGAAACGTTTAAAGTAGAAACCAAACGAAGTGATAAAAAATTTCCTATTCCTAGTTTAGATTTTTCTAAAGAAATAGGAGGATTAATTTTAAAAAATATTGATAATATTAAAGTGGATGTTCATAATCCAGATCTTTTGTTACATATTGAAATTAGAAATACTAATACTTATATATATATAAATCATTATGAAGGTCTAGGTGGATATCCTAATGGAACACTAGGAAAAGGAATGTTAATGTTAAGTGGTGGAATAGATTCTCCAGTAGCAGGATATTTATCATTAAAAAGGGGAATAATATTAGAAGCAGTATATTTTGAAGCTATTCCTCATACTAGTATAGAAGCAAGAAATAAAGTAATTTCTTTAACAAAAAAATTAGCTAAATATACAAATAAAATAAAATTGCATATTATTCCTTTTACAGAAATACAAGAATCTATTTATAAAAATATTGATTCAGAATATTGCATTACTATTATGCGCAGAATGATGTATCGTATAATGGAAGATCTTGTAAAATTAAGAAAAGCTCAAATAATTATTAATGGTGAATCGATTGGTCAAGTTGCTAGTCAAACACTAACTAGTATGCAAGTGATTAATAATGTTACTAATTATCCGGTAATAAGACCAGTTGCTTGTTTGGATAAATTGGAAATTATTGATATAGCTAAAAAAATAGACACTTATGATATTAGTATTTTACCATACGAAGATTGTTGTACAATTTTTGTGCCAAAACATCCAGTAATTAATCCTGATTTATCTAAATGTATTGAATATGAAAAAACTTTTAATTATGAAGAAATGATTCATAAAGCAATTAAGAGGCGAATTATTATGGATATCACGGAAGAAGATACAAATAAATTTAGCGAACTATTATAGGAATTTTTTACCATTAAAAAAAATGTATGAATTGTTAAAAATTTCACATTCTATAAATGTATAGGAGGTGAAAACAATGAATAGTAGCAAAGATTCAATGAAAATGCACGTTCCAGGTGCAAAACAAGCTATTGATAAAATGAAATATGAAATAGCTAATGAATTTGGTGTTAATTTAGGACCAGACACAACTTCACGTGCTAACGGATCAGTTGGTGGTGAAATTACTAAGAGATTAGTTCGTAGTGGTATGAACCAAATTAGTTCAGGTTATAACAAATAACTATAATTAATATAGAATATAATCTAAAACTATCAACGATTTTAAAGTTGATAGTTTTTTTCTATATGATGATATTTAAAAAAATATGGCTAAATATAAGGTTATGTGTTAAAATATTGTTATTAGAAAGAGGGATAATATGAAAATAATGTCAATCAATGCAGGTAGTAGTTCTTTAAAATTTAGTTTATTTGAAATGGATACTAAAGAAGTATTAGTATCAGGATTATTTGAACGAATTGGCATTGAAGGAAGTTGTTATACAATTAAATATCAAGATTATAAAATAAAAGAGGAAGTATCTTTAAAAGATCATGCAGATGCAGTTAAGATATTGCTTGATAAGTTAATTGAATTGCAAATAATTAGTAGTTTAGAAGAAATTGATGGAGTAGGACATCGAATTGTTCATGGAGGATCTGAATATACTAAGTCAGTTATGGTAACGAATAAAGTTGCAGAAGATATATTAAAACTTAGTGATTTAGCACCACTTCATAATCCAGCTCATTATTTAGGAATTAAAGCTTTCCAAGAAGTTTTACCAAAAACACCTATGGTAGTAGTATTTGATACTGCTTTTCATCAAACCATGGATAAAGAAAATTATTTATATGCGGTACCTTATGAATGGTATGAAAAATATCAAGTTAGAAAATACGGATTCCATGGGACTAGTCATAGATATATCACTAAAAAAATTAGTGAAGAATTAGGACGCGATGATTTAAAAATAATTAGTTGCCATTTAGGAAATGGTGGTAGTGTAACCGCTATTAAAGGTGGTAAATGTGTAAATACATCTATGGGATTTACACCACTTGCTGGAATAATGATGGGAACTAGAACTGGTGATGTTGACTGTTCAATAGTACCATATGTTATGGAAAAAGAAGGAAAAAGTGCGGGAGAAATTTTAAGTGATTTTAACAAAAAATCAGGATTACTTGGTATTAGTCAACTAAGTAGTGACTCTAGAGATATTGAAGATGGAGTAAAAAATGGTAACGAACAATGTATTTTAGCTCAAGAAATGTTCGTAAGATCAGTAGTTAAATATATAGCACAATACTATGTTGAATTAGGTGGAGCGGATGTTATCTGCTTTACAGCTGGAATTGGTGAAAACAGTATCGATACTAGGCGCATGATTGTAGAAAAATTATCTGCTTTAGGTATAAAATTAGATTTAGAAGCTAATAATGTAAGAGGAAAACTTACTAAAATAAGCGCAAAGGACTCTAGTTGTCTATTATATGTTGTTCCAACTAACGAAGAATTAATGATAGCGCTTGATACTTTAGAAATAGTAAACAGATAGGTAATATTATGTTAGAGGATATTTTTGAAAAAATAACAGAATATGATAATATCGTAATTGCAAGACATATTGGGGTTGATCCTGATGCGTTAGCTAGTCAACTTGCTTTAAGAGATTCAATAAAAAAAACATTTCCCAATAAGAAGGTATATGCAGTAGGAAGTAGTAGTACTAAATTTAATTATTTTCCTAAATTAGATAAGATGGAAGAACTTAATAACGCTATGTTAATTGTCGTTGATACTCCGGATCAAAAAAGAGTAGATATTAATAACTTTGATAAATTTAAATATTATATCAAAATTGATCATCATCCATTTATTGAGAAATATGCTCAAATTGAATATATTGATGACCAAGCATCTAGTGCTTCAGAATTAGTATATCGTCTAATTGATACAACTAATTTAGAAATAGATTATGATATAGCTAAAACGATATTTTTAGGAATTGTATCGGATACTAATAGATTTTTGTTTAACTCATCTGATAAAACTTTTAGAATAATTTCTGATTTACTTGCAAGTTATGATTTAGATTTACCATCTTTATATAGTAATATATACATGCGTCCTTTAAACGAAGTACGTCTTCAAGGTTATATTGCTGAAAATTTAAAGTTAACAGAATATGGATTAGCTAGTATAAAAATTACTAATGATATCATTTCTCAGTTCGGAGTAGATTCCGGTTCAGCTGGGAACTTAATTAATAATTTTAATTATATTGAAGAAGTCTTGGTTTGGGTAGCTGTTTCAGAAGATGTAAAGAACAATCTTATTAAACTAAATATTAGATCACGCGGACCAATCATTAATCATATAGCAGAAAAATATAATGGTGGGGGACATCACTATGCTAGTGGTGCTAGAGTTACATCGATGGATGAAGTCGACAAATTTTTAAATGAATTAAACGAAGCATGTAAAGTTTATTTAGAGAATTTAGGTGATAATGATGAAAATAAATAATGTTGATTTATATATTAGTGCTGTAAGAAGAAGTCAATATCCAGAGGAAGGTAAACCAGAGTTTTTATTAGTAGGAAGAAGTAATGTAGGGAAAAGTAGTTTCATTAATACAATTGTCAATAGAAAAAATTTGGCAAGAGTATCTGCAACACCAGGAAAAACCCAAACATTAAACTTTTATATTGTAAATGATAGCTTTTATTTAGTTGATGTACCTGGATATGGTTATGCTTTGACTAGTAAAGAACAACAAAAAAAATTTGGACTTATGATAGAAGAATATTTAGAAAAGAGACAAGAATTAAAAAGAGTATTTATGCTTATTGATTTTAGACATAAACCAACAGAAGATGATTTACTTATGTATAATTTTTTGAAATATTATCATGTTCCAGTAACAATTGTTGCTACTAAAGTAGATAAAGTAGGAGCAAGTAAAAAAGATGCATGTTTAAAAAGTATTACTGATTCTCTAGATTTAGTAGTAGGGGATGATATTGTATTATTCTCAAGTGTTACTAAATTAGGTCGAGAAGAAATATTAAAGAAAATAGAAGATTTGACAATTGAAATTGTTTAATTCTTCTTTTTTATTTCTTTTTTTTTAGTATTTCATAAGATACTGTAGGTGATAAAATGAAACTGGAATTACTTGATGAAGATAATTATAAAATCTTTATTAATAACTCTTATATTAAAGAGTTTAATATCAATAATAATGAAGAATTAAGTAAGTATATAAAATCAATTATTTTAAAAATTAGAAAAATATATGATGTTATTTTAGAAGGTTTTTATGAAGTCCATGTATATATTATCAAATATTTAGGAATGGTTTTAGAGATTAAAAATATTGATAGTTATTTAGGTAAAACAGTTGATTTAAAAATAATTATTCATAATGATGAAGAGATTTATTTGGAAGTAAAGAATATTAAAGATTTCAATCAATATAAAAGTTTAAAGTATTTAAATAATAATTTTTATATCAACAGTAGAGAAGTAGACAAAGAAAATTATTTTTTAGTAGAAGACTATAAAATAATTTACGGTGATGAGTTAAAATCTTTAAAACAAAGATGGTACAATTGTCAATAATTTAGGAAAATGTCTCAAAATTTTTTAAACATTAACGGGAAAATATTCTCGTTTTTGTTTGTAATTATATAACTTATTCAATTGATGTCAATGACAAGTTCATAAATTCATGTTTCAC
>CALVYX010000026.1 GCA_944372315.1 uncultured Bacilli bacterium | reverse complement strand
AATGGAGCGGACGATGGGAATCGGACCCACGTAGTCAGCTTGGAAGGCTGAGGTTCTACCATTAAACTACGTCCGCAATTAAGTAGACATCTAAAATTATATCATAATAATTACCAATGTCAATACTTAAATTAAAAAAATATTTGTTTTATTTAAATCCTATAGCAGAATCTACTGGTAATGATATACATATTCCTTTTCCCGGAGTTTTTATTCCTACTTCTTTAGTTATTTCCTCCATAACTTTATTTTTAATACTCTCTTCTACAATATTAAAAACTAATTCTCGCCCAGGCTCTATTTCAAAACCAAATAACTTTACCATTTCATTATTTCCTAATCCTCTTCCTCTAATGACAGTTCCTCCTGTTGCACCCATTCTTTTAGCAGCATTCATAACTTGTTCCAAATGTCCTTCTAAAACTATTGTAATAATTAAATGATATTTTATTTTTTTTTCATTCATAGATAATTTCTCCTTTTTTACTATACCCTTTCCAAAGGATTCTGATAAATACTTATTGGAACTTGAAATAGGAATTGTAAAAGCTATTCCTGTACCTGGATTTTCAATAGAAAAAGCTTTGTTTAACTGTTCTAATATTTTATCTTCTATATAATCCGGAATAATTCCTAAATATACATTCTTTCTAGTCTCCGCAAGTCCAAAATAATCTAATACACTAGGTGAAGCTGTACCATTACAATGAGTAGCTATCTTAACTTTAATGTTATTTTTGTTAAATACATCTTTTATTTTATAATCATTTCCATCATCTAGAATAACAAACAACAATTTTATGTTAACCATTCGTTACCTCCCAACTATAATCAACAATTGATTCATCAAGTTCTTCAATACTAATAGCTTTTTTATTTTTTACTTTATATAATATTCCTATCAATTGAATCATTATAATTGGTATTAAAGAAACTAGTGCAGCTAACCCAAAAGCATCAGTTAATATATTACCATCATTCGCTAAGCAAACTCCAATTGCAATAGGTAATAAAAATGTAGTAGTTAAAGTACCTCCTGTTGCTCCTCCTGAATCAAAAGCAATAGCTGTAAACGTTTTAGGTACAAAAAACATAAGTATTAAACAAAGTACATAACCTGGTATAGCAAAATATAGAAATGATATTCCAGTAAATGCTCGAATCATTGCCATTCCTGCTGCTAAACTAACTCCTAAAGATAAACCCAACTTCATTGACTTTTTGGAAATACTTCCTTCTGTTATTTCTTCAATCTTATCCACTAATATTTTAACTGCCGGTTCTGCTACTGCTATAAAAAAAGCTAACAACATAACAATTGGTACCAATAAATAACTATAATTAGAATTAACCATATATTCACCAATTAAATATCCCATATCCATGAAACCAACATTAGCAGCCATTAAAAATAAGGTTAATCCAATAATTATAACAATAATTCCTAAAATAATTTTTCTCATTTCTAATTTACCAATTTCTTTAGTTATTAATTGATAAATAATTAATATAACAATAATTGGTGATATTGAGAAAAGAACATCTTTTAAACTAATAAGAAGTTGATTCAAATAAGTATTATAACCAAAATTAGTATTAACTAACTCACTTAAATTAACATCACTAACATTATTAAAGAATATTCCCATTAACATAACCATTAAAATAGGTCCCGTCGAACAAAGAGCAACTAAACCAAAACTAGATTCTTTAGCTCTTTTATCTGTTCTACTAGCCGTTAACCCAACCCCTAAAGTCATAATAAAAGGTATACTAATAGTTCCGGTAGTAACTCCACCAGAATCGAATGCAATTGGAATAAAATCACTAGGAACAAATAACATTAATCCAAAAATAATGATAAAACTAATTAATAACATCATATTAAGATCTAAATTATATAAAGATCTTAATGAAGATAATAACATATAAATTCCTACACCTACACTTATAATAATTATTAACAAATTACTAGGAATTGAAGTCAATTGATCCGCTAATACTCTTAAGTCAGGTTCAGCAACAGTAGTAGCTATTCCGATTATTAAACTAACAAAAAGTATAATTAATATTTTTTTACTTCTGACTAACTTATTACCTATTTTTTCCCCAATTAACAACATCGAAATATCAGCACCAAAAGTAAATAATGTTGTACCAATAATCAAAATAATAGAACTAAGTAAAAACGATATCATTAAAGCTGGAGCCATAGGAATTAACAGACTTAATAACATAACAATAATAACTATAGGTATAATACTTACAACGGCTTCTTTTAAATTATTTTGAATATGTTTTAACATCTAAAGTACCTCCCTCTATTATTATTAATCTCATATTTTCTATTTATAATCTTTAAACTTTATTTCACAATTAGTTAATTGTTTAGCTTTTTTTATTTCTAATTTTACTTTATTATCTACAAATAAAATACTATATACTGCCTCCCAAATTGCTACCCATCCAGCAATAAGAAATAATTCTGGAAGCAAAAATTCAGTAATATGACTAAAACTATCGGATAAAACAATTAACAATATACCTATTAAAAAAAGAACCACTCTTTTTAATCTATTAAATTTAGTGTAAAACATTTGCTTTCTTACAAATAATCCATAATATTCTCTTATAGCATCTACTAATTGGTCTTTTTCTTCATTAGAAAATATAACACTATTATTTATATAAATTATCATTTTTTTATTCATAGGAAACATTTTTGCACAATTATAAATATAATCTCCCAATTCTTCTGATATTTGTTCATTATTAAATTTATTATAAATATCTTCTTTATTATCTATATCAACTCTAATAACATTATTATCCATATTAATCACCTATTTTATACTATAAATTATACCATAATTAAATAAAAAAACTATCATTTTATTGATAGTTTTTTTAATAGGAATTTTATCTTAACTAATACGGCTAAACAAAGTAATTACTTCATCGACGGTCTCTAGTTTGCCGTTTTTCAAATCGTCAACAACTTTAGTTGATAAATGTTCTTTTAAGATAGTGTTACTAAAACTTTTTAAAGAATTGATAATTGCTGAAACTTGGATCAAAATATCATCGCAGTATCTATCGTCAGTAACCATTTGTTTTACTCCTCTGACTTGACCTTCAATTCGACTTAGTCTTATTATCATTTCTTGTTTTTTTTGACCATCATCTACTTTTGTCATACAAATTCCTCCTAATAATTATAGTATATACCTTAAATCAAGCCCAAGTCAAACAATTGTATTTTTTTTAAAATGGTAAAGTTTAACAATTAGTAATATAAATAAATTATTTTGGTATACTACTTTTTCAATTTATTAAATATTTTTTATATAATTGATTTTCTTAAATATTAATGTTGTTTTTTTAGTTTTATTGTTATTTTTTAATAATTTAGTTTATCAGT
>CALVYX010000025.1 GCA_944372315.1 uncultured Bacilli bacterium | reverse complement strand
ATAATTTTTCATAATTAGTTTTATCTAATTTAATATAAACACTTTCATTATTATAAATTATGTTTAATAGTTCAATTTTTCTTCTATACAAAGTTTTTATAAATCTTTTTACATCTTTTCCTTCTATCTTTACTTCATAAATACTATTAAACATAAAATCACTCCAATTCTACACTTTTAATTTCTCCTGTTATTAATATTTCGTTATCTAAAAGCTTATTTACGGATAAATTGTTACCTTTAATAATAATCATTCCTTCTTGATATTTTAAAGATATTCTATTATCTTCCAATGTAATAATATCTAGGTAATTTACAATATTAATCTTGTTTTTATAAATGTTAATTTTAAAACTGTCATCGTTTATATAGTCCTTTAGCCTATTTAACATTTTATCACCTATATAAATTTATGAAATAAGTGATATTTCCATTCCTTATAAAGAAAAAAACTCCAGAGAATCCAGAGTCATTATATTATAGTGTACTTAATCTTTCTTTTATTTTATCGCTTACTAATTTCATATCAGCACGTCCTTTTACTTTAGGAGTTACCTCACGCATAATAGAACCCATATCTTTAGCTGAAGTAGGATGAACTTTATCAAACACTTCATTTAAAACTTTGTCTATTTCTTCTATCGTTAATTGTTGTGGTAAATATTCTTTCAATATTTCAATTTCTTCTTTATTTTTCTCCACTAAATCGTTACGATTTGCTTTTTCAAACTCAGCGATAGAATCATTTCTTAATTTTATTTGTTTAAAAATATTATCAATTAATAATTCATCATTAAGTTCTTTTTTATTATTAATAGAATCTAATTGCATAGCACCCTTTACCATTCTTAAAACGGTAAGACGAATTTGATCTTTAGCTTTCATTGCATTAATAATATCTTTATTAAACTTTTCTAACATATTATTCACTCTCCTTAAAATATTCTTTGTAAGTATCTATCATTTTATTATTTTCATCTTTTAAATTTTGATAATCTTCACTCTCTTTGAAAGATACTGCTACATCTCTTATTGCAATAGGAAAAGTTTTCTCTATTTCTTTATTATCATCAATAACTTTATAATCGATAATCTCAAATTTATCATCACTAACATCAATTGTTAAAATACTAGCATCATTAATTTCTTTATTCAACGAAAACAAATTATCTTTTACATCATATTCTTCAAAAACAGTCCATAAGTAAACGTCTATTTCATCATTATTAAGACGATCACCAAAATAATAAGTAGAAGCAAAAGTCATTCCTTCTTCTAAATTACTAATATTATTGTCGTTTATATATTTTTCAATGATTTCTTTTTCTTCGCTAGTTAACTTACGATCGAACTTAAAAAAGTTTTTTCTTAATAAAAAGACCCCTGTTACACATACTAAAATTATTATTATTACTAATATTATATATTTAAATACTTTTTTCATTCCAACTCCTATTAAAAAGAGGACTAATCTCTATTAGTCCTATTCTTTTTACGTGCATTTTTTATTCCAGCTTTTTTAGCTTCTCTTCTTCTTACTCCTGGTTTATCGTAACATTCTCTTTTTTTACATTCAGAAGGGACTCCATTTCTAGCTAATTGTCTATTAAACTTTTTAATAGCTAGATCCAAATTTCCTTTAACAGCCACTTGTGTCATTTGTTCTACCCTCCTTCCGTCATTACTACCAAAGATTATAGCATAACAGTAAATAATATTCAACAAATTTATTTACAAAATACAACAAAAACGTCATTTTTATACAAAAAACGACGTTTAACATAAATAAGAACTATATTTTATTTAATTTGTTTTTATTATATATACACTTTCTATCGTCCCATTTCCAAAAGTTATCTCTATCCCGGATTTTAAATTAATGACTGGGCGAAGTCCTTCAACCTCATAAATAAAAGAATTGAAATACAATCTACCAGATGAATTAACAACACCAACTGATGTAGTACCACTATAAAAACCTATAGGGCTAATTATCCAATAGGAATCTCCTGTATATAAATAATAATTCCTATTAGAACCCCCATATACTCCCCCCGCATAAGCTACTTCATCCGCTGCTATTAATCCAATTGGATATCTCAACGCTTTATTCCCTTTATTACTATTTCTTGTTGTATATAAATCATTACTTTGTGGACATGCAAATTGTGGTTTTTTGCTATCCCTTAGTCTGAGCATTGAACCAAAAGTCCCAGTTGATCCTGGAGTTCTATCCCCGCAAAATCCTGCATCTGCTAAATAAGAACTATAATGTATTAAATTTTCTTCATACCATGTATCAATTGTTATTTTTATCGTACTATCATTTATGTTAGCGTGAGTTTCTTCATATGTGCTGCTTCCCGGCGTTCGAGACATATATCCTACATGTGCTTCATCATTATGACTGTTATTAAACGCGCTATTTCCTATCGTTGCATTACTTCCTGTGGCATCTACAGTTTCCCCTTGATAAATTAATCTTACACTTCCATCCTCATTGATCCTTATAATTCTCCAATAAAATCCGGCAAAATATACATAATTATTTTCTACTGCTCCTCTAAAGTAATATGTCACTTTATTATCTTCTGTTTTTTCACTTGTATAATATAATCCTTTCGTCTCATCTTCATAACTCGTATCGTCAAAATTTATATACCTATCACTTTGCGCTTGATTATCCTTTAATATTTGCTCTGCCAATGTAGTTACTTTTAATTCCAGTATTAATTCTCCATCTGGCGTTGGATTACTTGATACATATTGTCCTATATCTAATGTTATACTTATGTCTTTTGTCTTTTCTTCTGGATCACTTGTTATACTTGCATCATATCCTACTTTTACTATTACCGTTACTTTAGGACAGGTACTTTGTCCTTCACAACTAGAGATCCTTGTTCCTTTCCTTATACCTTCAAACCTTATGTAGATAGCATCACTTCCAGTAGATGTATAAGTTGCTCCTTTTACTTCTGCTTCAATATCTCCATAATTAGTTATATCTATCTCATATGTTATCTCATCCCCTGGTTGCACTAAATCTACTTCAAAGTTTGCTGTGGTCTTACTTACTGTTGGTGTTACTTTATTCGTGGCTCCTCCTTTTAGAGATACTGTTCTTATATCGCTAAACTCTACTTGCCAAT
>CALVYX010000024.1 GCA_944372315.1 uncultured Bacilli bacterium | reverse complement strand
AGTAGTGCTAATCTTCTAAATTTTAATTTTCTTTTTCTTTTCCTAGCCATTATTCCTCCTATAATTTTTTTATTATTTCAAAATCTATTGTCTTGCGATCTTTAGAAGCATCTTTAACCTTGATTAATACTCGATCTCCTAATCTATATATTAATTTTGTTCTTTCACCAGTTAACGTTTGAGTAGCTTCATCAAAAATAAAGTAATCCCCTAAATCATTAACATGAGCTAATCCTTCTATTAAATTATCAAGTTGAATAAACATTCCAAAATTATTGACACTAGATATGATACCTTCATATTCTTCCCCAATATGATCTGCCATATACTCAGCCATCTTCATATCTTCAACTTCTCTTTCACATTCTACCGATTCTCTTTCTTTAAATGATGAATTATCAGCAATATAAATAAGTTTCTCTTCCCAATGTCTTATTGTATTACTAGACATATCGTTATTAAATAAATAAGTTCTAAGTAGGCGATGTACTGTAGTATCTGGGTATCTTCTAATTGGTGAAGTAAAGTGAGTATAACATTTGCTTGCTAATCCGTAATGTCCCAAATTTTGTGATAAATAGATAGCTTTTTGCATATTTCTTAATAATAGACTTGATAAAATTTTAAATTCTTTCTTATCTTTTAAGAATTCAACTAACTTTTGGATTGACTTTGGACTAACATCCTTGATATTCCCTGTTACTGTATATCCTAAAGTTTGTAAAAACGATAAATAATTTCTTATTTTTTCCTCTTTCGGATATTCATGAACTCTATAAATAAATGGTAAATCCATATAATATATATGCGTTGCTACACATTCATTTGCACTAATCATAAAGTCTTCGATTAATTTTTCACCCAAGCCACGTTCACGCAATACAATATCTGTTGGATGACAATTACTATCAACTAATATCTTAGCTTCATCTACATCAAAATCAATACTTCCTCTTTGTTCTTTTGCTTTTCTAATTATTTTAGATAACTCTAGCATCGTTTTTAAATCATCAACATAAGGTTCATATCCTTCTGGAACAATATTCTCCTCTAAAATTTGATTTACTTTTTTATACGTCATTTGAATTCTAGATTTGATAACACTATCAAAAATTTCATAATCGACAGTCTTCCCATTTTGATCTATTTCCATAACACAAGAAATAGCTAATCTTTCCACATCTGGATTAAGGGAACAAATACCATTAGATAATTTATGAGGTAACATTGGTATTACTCTATCTACTAAGTACACAGAAGTACCACGTTCCATTGCTTCTTTATCGATAGCACTACCTTCTTTTACATAATAACTAACATCTGCGATATGTACTCCTAGTTTATAATTACCATTTTCTAATTTTTCGATCGATATAGCATCATCTATATCCTTAGTATCATCGCCATCAATAGTAAAAATAACTTCCTTCGTTAAATCTCGTCTTCCCTTTTTATCTTCTTCATCTACTTCTTCTTTTATATTATCTAATTCATTAATAGTCTCTTCATCAAAAGTATCCTTTATATTATATTTACAAACTACGGATAATATATCAACACCTATATCATTTTTATGACCTAAAATACGTATAACTTCTCCATTAAATCTATTATTACTAATTTGTGAAGTTAATTTTACAACTACTTTATGACCATCAACAGATCCCTTGTTTTTTCCTTTAGGTATTTCAATTTTTATCTTTAATTTTTCATCATCTGGAATAAGATATCCTTTACCTTTTTTAAAATAAATTTCCCCAACTACTGTGGATAATTCTCTTTTAACTACTCTTACAATTCTTCCTTCTATCCTACCATCAGGTTTATTACTTAATATTTCTACTAAAACCGTATCACCGTTAATAGCACCATTCATATTATCCATACCAACAAAGATATCTTCTTCTTGATTAGAAATATCCACAAAACCAAATCCTTTTTTATTAGTACGCATAATTCCTCTTCTTAAATTGCTATTTTCAAAAATCATATATTTATCTTTATTAGAATGATATATTTCTACTTCCTCTTCTAATTCTTTCAATGCTTGAATCAATTCTGTTGTTTCTTCCACTGTTTTAATATTTAATGCGGAATCGATCTCTTCGAATGTTAACGCACGATTATATTTTTTTAAAATTTCTAATACTCTATCCTTCATTTTATCCACCTAACTAAAATTATACAATAAAAAAAGGACTATTCCTAGTCCCTATCTTATACAAATTCCATAACTAAACTAACTACAAAGAATATTAAACCTAATGTCATAGTTAATCTACTAATTAATAATTCTGCACCACGTTCTTTTCTTTGGCTAAATAGATCTGAATTCCCTCCAGAAATAATTTGTGATGCCCCCTCTGCTTTATTACTTTGTAATAATACAATGGCAATTAGTAATAATGATATGATTATTAAAAATATCTTCATACCAATCCCTCCGTTTTCTATATGATATTTTAACATACCAGTATAGAAAATGCAAATAAAATCATAAGTTAGTTAGTTTATTTATTAGAAAGTTTTTCTTCAATTCTTAATAATCTATTATATTTAGCAATTCTTTCGCTTCTTGATAATGATCCAGTCTTAATTTGTCCTAAATTTAATCCAACAGCAAGATCAGCTATAGTAGTATCTTCTGTTTCACCACTACGATGAGAAATTATTGTTTTATAACCATTAGCCTTAGCTAAATTGATAGCATCCAAAGTCTCAGTAATAGTTCCAACTTGATTAACTTTTATTAAAATAGCATTGCCTGCTTTTAAATCGATACCTTTTTGTAATTCTTTCTTATTAGTTACAAATAAGTCATCTCCAACTATTTGTACTTTATCTCCAACTAGTTTAGTAAACTTAGTAAATCCTTCCCAATCAACCTCTGAAAATGGATCTTCTATAGATATAATTGGATATTTATTAATTAATTCTACATAATAATCAATTAATTCATCCGTAGATAAAACTCTATTTTCTCCCTTTAAATCATATTTTCCATCTTCATAGAATTCACTAGATGCTACGTCAAGTCCAATGCATACATCTTTTCCAGGTGTATACCCAGCTTTTGTAATAGCTTCTACGATTAAATCTAATCCTTCTTTATTATTATCCAAGTTAGGTGCAAAACCACCTTCATCTCCAACACTAGTTGCTAGTCCTCTTGATTTTAGAATACTTTTTAAAGTGTGGAAAACTTCTGCTCCGATTCTTAATGCTTCACTAAATTTAGAATTTATTGGTATAATCATATATTCTTGGAAATCTAAGTTATTATCTGCATGAGCTCCACCATTTAAAATATTCATCATTGGTCTTGGCAAGCTATATTCTGTACCAATATATTCATATAACTCTTTATTAGACTCTTTTGCTGCTGCTTTTAGGCAAGCCATAGAAACTCCTAAAATAGCATTAGCTCCAAGTTTACTTTTATTTACAGTTCCGTCTAATTCTAACATGATATTATCTATTTTTTGTTGTTCAAAAACATTTTCTCCAACTAATCTTTCTTTTATTACAGTATTAACATTATTGACAGCTTTTAACACGCCTTTACCTAGATATCTATTATCACCATCTCTTAATTCTAATGCTTCTTTTATTCCTGTAGATGCTCCAGATGGAACTAGTGCTATCGCTTTTACTCCATCTTCTAGAACTACTTCCACTTCAACAGTTGGATTACCTCTAGAATCTAATACTTCTCTTCCTATTATGTTAGCTATTTTCATTATTATCTCCTATCCTTTCTATACATTCTTTATATTCTTTTCCCCTATCTTCAAAGCATTTATATTGATCCCATGATGCTGAAGCAGGGCTCAATAATATTATATCATTTTCACTAGATAATTCATATGCCTTATTAACTGCTTCCTTCAAATTATTAACAACTTCTGTCTCGATCATCAATTTATCTCCAAAGTCCTTAATTCTATTTTTATTTTCACCATAACAAACTATTAATTTTACATGAGTCATATAATCTTTCAATAAATTGAAGTCTTGATGACGTTCCATTCCACCTAATATTAAAATGGTAGGAATATGAAAAGAAGATAAAGCAATTTGTGTAGATTTTATATTAGTTGCTTTAGAATCATTATAAAATTTTCTAGTATTTATTTCCTTAACAAATTCTAATCTATGCTCTACTCCCTTAAAAGTATTAAGAACATTAAATATTGCTTTGTTATCAATTCCTAGTTCTTTAGCGATCATAATACTTGCCATAATATTTTCATAATTATGCATTCCTACTAATTTAATATCATCAAGATGAATAACTAGTTCATCATAATAATAAATACTATTATCTTTTATATAACATCCGTTAATTATATTTTTACTAGAAAAATACTTGATAGTAGATTTAATATCCTTACCTATCTCTACCACATCATTGTCCTCAATATTTAATATCGCTATATCATCTTTTGTTTGATTTTTAAAAATTTTGGCCTTAACTTTCTTATAATTATCATAACTTTTGAAAAAATCAATATGAGCTTCTGATAAATTAGTCATAACGGCTATATGGGGATTAAATTTATCAAGATTTTCTAATTGCTGACATGATACTTCCATTACAATAATATCATCTTTCTGTAGTTTTTCTAAAAAGCCACATAAGGGATACCCAATATTTCCTGTTAAATGAACACTTTTCCCACTTTCTTTAATGATTTCATAAATCAAAGTGGTAGTAGTAGTTTTACCATTAGTTCCAGTAATACCTATTAAAGTAATATCATTAGGTAATAGTCTATAAGCCATTTCTACTTCATTAATCACTTCTATTCCTAATTCTCTTGCTTTTAAAACATATTTGTGATCAATTGGTACTCCTGGATTTTTAATCAAATAGTTAAAACTTTCATCTAAAATATCATCCGGATGACTACCAAGAATGATCTTTACTCCCAAAGACTCTAGCTCTTTGATTTTATTTTCATCTTGCTCCTCTTTTAAATCGTTTAATATGACTTCATTACCTCTTTTAGCAAGCAGTTTAGCCGCTTCATATCCACTCCTTGCAAATCCTAATATGAATATTTTATTGTTTTGAAACATAGAACACCTCTTCATTTTTTATTATTAAAATAATCATTAATTTCTTTTTGATTATTATGATCTAAAATAACTTTCTTTTCTTTTTCGGTTTTAATTACAACTAACATAATTATAGGTATTATACTAAATATTAATGCTTTATTTATATTAAAAGTATTATTAATTAAATAAATTATCATGTTAAATATAAATAGTAAAATACTTAATATTAAAAACACATCTTTTTTAGTTATAAAATTATTTTTATCTATTCCATATATTATTGCATATTTAACTGCTAAATAATTAACTGCCAAAAAATATAATAAATCTATAAATATACTACTGTTAACAACACTAAAAATAGTTGCTAAAACGAATCCTATTACCATTAAAGGAATATATCTCAGAAAGAAATATATGGATAATAATATTTTATTTCGCATACAACCACCACTATAATTATACTATTATTATATTTTTTTTGTAGTAGATTATTTTAAATTATTTAGCAATATGATATAATTCCTTATATAAGGAGGAGTAAAATGAAAATAGTAATCATAGATGAACAACAATTTGATAATTACGCTAAAACTCATGAATATAGGAGCTATTACCAATCTTCTTCTTATGGAAAACTAATGAATAATCATGGACTAAAACCTATGTATTTAGGGTTCTATGATAAAGACAAATTAATTGGTGCATCCTTGATTTTATCAAAACCATCTTTTATGGGATTTAAATATGGGTACGCCCCTAGAGGATTACTTATCGATTATAATAACTATAATCAAATGATAGATCTAGCTAAAGATTTGAAAAACTTCTTATTCAAAGAAAGATTTATTTTATTGAAGATAGATCCATTAATTTTAATTAGCAAACGTGATAAAGATGGTAATGTTATTTATGAAAATACTCATCGTGATAATAATATTGAGACTTTTAAAAGAGCTGGATTTCATCATTGTGGATTTAATAGAGCTTTTGAATCTGTTAAACCAAGATGGTTCGCTTATTTAGATATGCAAAATGAAGAAAATACTCTATTTAAAAGTTTAACTAAACAGACAAGAAATAAAATTCGTAAAGCGATGAAACTAGGAGTAGAAATATATCAAGATAACGAAGCTATAACCAAAATATATCCTTTCATCGCTAGAAAAGGTAATTATTCTTTAAAATATTATCAAGAGTTTAGCGAATTATTCTCCAATAATTTAGAAATATACGTTGCTAAAATAAATACTGAAAAATACGTTGAAGGAAGCAGACTCTTGTATGAAAAAGAATTAGAATATAATGAGTACTTAAATAACATTATTAGCCGTGATGGATACAAAGGAAAAGATATGAAGGATATCTTAAGTAAAAAGATGGAATCTGATAAATTACTAATTATATATAAAGAATATTTAGTCAACTCTATTACTTTATTAAGAAATAACCCAGAAGGTATTATTATTGGTGGTACTATTATTGTAAAAGAAGAAGATACTATTCATTTATTAATAGATGGTTATGATAAAACATATAGTAAATTTTGTCCGTTATATCTTACTAAGTGGGAAATAATTAAAAAATATCTAAACTCCGATTTTAAATACTTTGATATTAATGCAGTTACCGGGATTTTCGATAAAAATGAAGAAAATCCTTATCATGGTTTGAACGAAATGAAATTAGGATTTAATACCACTGTTTATGAGTATATAGGAGAATTTAATCTCATCATCAACAATCCAATCTACGCCTTATATAAAAATATAGTAATAGACGATTCTATAAAAAATATTGCTAAATAACTAGCAATATTTTTTTATGAAAAAAGCTCATTAAGAGCTCTTCCTATTAAACCTTAATTTTTTATATATTTCAGATACAATTAAAATAATGGTTGAAAGTAAGAACAAATATATCAAATGCAATACTGGGATTGGTGAAGTTTGCAAAAATTTACTCAAAACATCAACTTCTCCAAATATAATCTGTAATATGATAGCACCTACAATACTAAATAATACAAATGGATTAGTTTTTAGTGAAACTTTATAGAACGATTTATCTTCACTTCGACAATTAAGTACATGCATATTTTGCATAAATACCATAAGCATTACAATATAACCTCTAGCAACACTAACATCCATATTCAAATAATTCAATAGATATGACCATACTAAGAATACAACAACACCTATAGTAGTACCAGATAATAATACTTCTTGTAATAGTTTCTTATTAAAAATGGATTCCTTAGTACTTCTTGGTTTTTCTTTCATAATATCTTTATCCGGCTTTTCAAAGGATAAAGCTAAATCCTGTAATCCATCTGTTACAATATTTAACCATAATAACTGAATTGCAACAAGTGGCATAGGTAAATCAAATATAATGGACATTAAGAAGAATAATACTTCTGCAAAACCACAAGATAATAGTAAATAACTAACTTTTCTAATATTACTATAAGCTCCTCTACCTTCTTTGATACCTGAAACGATTGATTTAAAGTTATCATCAATGATAATCATGGAAGAAGTTTCTTTTGCTGTATCGGTACCACTTCCCATAGCAATTCCAATATTAGCACTTTTAATAGCAGGAGCATCATTTACTCCATCACCAGTTACTGCAACAAATTCTCCCATTCTTTTATATGCTTCTACAATTTCTAATTTATCAATTGGTGTAACTCTTGAAAATACTCTTTTACTAGATACAAACTTATCAAATTCTTCTTGTCCTCTATTAAAATATTCTTCTACCTCAACTCCGGTAGCAATTTCATCATAATTTTCTACCAAATTCAAATCTTTTGCAATTTTGAAAGCGGTTAATGGATGATCTCCTGTAATCATTACTACTTTGATACCTGCAGTACGACACTCTTCAATCGACTCTTTTGCTTCTTCACGAATAGGATCAATAAATGCTACCATACCTTGAAAGGTCAAACTACTTATATCTTGTTCTGTATAAAATTCTTTTTCCTCAAATTTCTTTATTTTACCACTTGCTAAAGCGATTACACGATATCCAGCTTTAGCTAAATCTTCATTCTGGTTATTAAGCGCCTCTTTATCGATCTTAGATTCTTTATTACCCATATTCATATGAGTAGAAAAATTCATAATTTTTTCTAATGATCCTTTGACAGTACAATAATAATCATTATCTTTTTTATAAAAAACCGCTGAATATTTATTCTCTGATTCGTATGGTATTTCTCCTACTACTTGTACTTCTTCTTTATTAATACCAGCTTTCATCCCTAAGGCAAGGAAAGCAATATCAATAGAGTCTCCATACATTATAAATTTCTTACCTTCTTTTTCTAAAGAAGCTTCATTATTAATACTTCCTAATAAACTTATTTCTTTAGCCCGATTCATATCTGCGCCATTTAAAGGTATTATTTTCCCTTTATCATTATATCCTGTACCTTCAATATCATATTCACTATTATCAGGTAATAATATTTTTTTAGCTGTTTGTTCATTAACGGTAAGTGTACCTGTCTTATCACTTGCAATAACGGTACAACTTCCTAAACTTTCCACAGAATTTAATTTTTTTACAACAACATTTTTCTTAGCCATTCTATTAGATGCTACAGTAAGAGCCATAGTCAGTGCTAAAGGTAATCCTTCAGGCATTGCAGATACTGATAAAGCTATCACTGATAAGAAAATTTCACTACCAGGGACCTCTTTATAAATTAAAACAACAGCTATAATAATAGCAACTATAATAACTAGAATACTAATCTGTTTAGAAAATTTCTCCATTCTTATAGTAAGTGGAGATTTAGTTTCTTTTGTATTAGAAACTTTATGGGCTATCTTACCGATCTCAGTATTAACTGCCGTGCCTACTACAATTGCTCTAGCACGTCCTGTTACTACCGATGTACCAGCATATGCCATATTTTTTCTATCTCCTAAACTACTATTACTATCCATAATATGATTAGTTTTAACAATATTAAGACTTTCACCGGTTAATATTGATTCATCCACTTGTAAGTTATGGCACTCAATAATTCTTAAATCGGCACTTATCTTATTACCTGACTCTAAAAGAACAATATCACCAATTACTAATTCACTGGAATCTACTTCTTGTTCTTCACCATCACGTAATACCTTGCATTTTACTTTTATTAGTTTGGATAAGCTCTCCGCTGTTTTTTCAGCTTTCCATTCTTGAAATGTACCAATGATTAAGTCTACTACTACAATAAAAATAATCGCAGCGGCATCTATTACTTCACCTATAATAAGTGAAAATATAATAGTAACAATTAAAAGCATTACAATAGGATCTAGCATTTGTCTAAACAAGATTTTAAACACACTATCTTTTTTCTTTTTAGGTAATTCATTTCTACCATATTTTTCTAGTCGTTTCTTTGCTTCCTTGCTACTTAAACCCTCTTCTTCATTTGAATTAAATTTAGAAATAACTTCATTAACGTCTAAAGTATACCATTTTTCTTCCATAATTACTCCTTCTTATTCGTAATAAAGGCCGATATTAATTAAATATTAACATAATTACATCTATAATTATTCTTGCTTACTTTATAAAAAATATACCATTGATAGCACTTCAAAGTCAATAAAACAGAGACCTGTTGACATACAATATACAAAAAAAAGACACAATATTGTGTCTTGATTTTTAACTATTTAATGATTTCAGAAACTGAACCAGCACCTACTGTACGTCCACCTTCACGAATTGAGAATTTAGTTCCATTTTCAATTGCAATTGGGTGAATTAATTCAACAGTAATAGTTACATTATCACCTGGCATAACCATGTCAACACCAGCTGGTAATTCAATAACACCTGTTACGTCAGTAGTTCTGAAATAGAATTGTGGACGATAGTTAGCAAAGAATGGAGTATGTCTTCCACCTTCTTCTTTAGAAAGTACATATACTTCTGCTTTGAAAGTAGTATGTGGAGTAACTGTTCCTGGTTTTGCTAATACTTGACCACGTTCAACTTCTTCACGAGAAATACCACGTAATAATACACCAGCATTGTCTCCTGCTTCAGCATAATCTAATTGTTTTCTGAACATTTCAATTCCAGTAACAACTGTTTTCTTAGTAGGTTTAATACCAACGATTTCAACTTCATCGTTAAGTTTTAATTGTCCACGTTCAACACGTCCTGTAACAACAGTTCCACGTCCAGTAATTGTGAATACATCCTCAATACTCATTAAGAATGGTTTTTCATTATCACGTTCTGGAGTTGGGATCCATTCATCAACTGCATCCATTAATTCATCGATAGCAGCTACATATTTTGGATCTCCTTCAAGAGCTTTTAATGCAGAACCACGGATAATTGGAGTATTATCTCCATCAAATCCATATTCATCTAATAATGAACGAATTTCCATTTCTACTAAGTCTAATAATTCTTCGTCATCAACTTGATCACATTTGTTCATGAATACAACCATTCTAGGTACACCAACTTGACGAGATAATAAGATATGCTCACGAGTTTGTGCCATAGGTCCATCAGTTGCAGCAATAACTAAGATTGCTCCATCCATTTGAGCTGCACCAGTAATCATATTTTTTACATAGTCAGCATGTCCTGGACAGTCAACATGTGCATAGTGACGTTTTTCAGTTTGATACTCAACGTGTGCTGTATTAATTGTAATACCACGTTCTCTTTCTTCTGGAGCTTTATCGATATTTGCGTAATCAACGAATTCTCCACCAAATTTTTCTGCTTGTCTTTTTGTAATAGCAGCAGTTAATGTAGTTTTACCATGGTCAACATGTCCGATTGTACCAATGTTAACATGTGGTTTGCTTCTGTCAAACTTTTCTTTTGCCATTTTATTTCCTCCTTTTTTAATTACTATTATATTTTATCTAATAATTGATAAATGATCAACTATTTTTTCTATAATATCAAGGATTTTCCTTGGTACTATTTAATTATTAATTACCGCTTTTCTTTATTATTTCATCAGCGATATTTTTAGGTACTTCTTCATAATGGTCAAATGTCATAATGAAGTTTCCACGTCCTTGGCTATTACTTCTTAAAGAAGTTGCATAACCAAACATTTCTGCTAATG
>CALVYX010000023.1 GCA_944372315.1 uncultured Bacilli bacterium | reverse complement strand
CTAAGTAGAGTCTCTAGGATTTCCTCCGGTAGTCCCACTATTTTCTACATAAATAAACGTTAACATGAATTCTTTTTTCGTTTCACTGATATTCGTTACTCCACTTTTATATTTAATTGTTACTTTGGCTGTATTGGTCTCTCCTGGGGCTAAGGTCGTTACTTCTTCTTCTACTCCACTAATCTCATAAGTAATATTACTGTTTTCATCTTCAATTATTTCAATGTCATTTAATTTGGCTGGAATATTCCCTTGATTAGATAAAGTAATAGTATAAGTGATGGTAGAACTTGACGTTGGTAAGTTAGCATTTAAGGTTACTGTATTACTTACATAGTTACTACTAGTACTAGTAGCACTATTCGTTACCGTATTGGTTACCTTTGTTACCTTTACTATCCAACTTCTATCAATACTTGCTATTCCGTCTAGTTCTATATATTGACTTAAGGCAGCATACCCTAGACTCATGACAAATACCACTAAGCATAGCGATAACACCATGATTCTTCTTTTAGTAATGAATCTTTTTATTTTTCTCATTGTTACCAACTCCATTATTCTATACTTATTATATCCTATATTACTAAATAATTACAAATAAAAAAGCAACTATTTTCTAGTTACTTTACATCTGTTTTCTACAATGTAAATTATTTACTTAACTTCCCACTTTGAGTTCGACGAGAAGTTACTTCTGAACTTTCTAGGGGAAAATATAAAAATAAATCAAGGATTAGTTTGATAACTAACTTGTCTTGTCCTTGATTTATTTTTTATTTATTTATAATAGTTTTAGTAAATAAAGCTTGTCTTTATTTGTTATTATTTTAATTAATAATTATAATATTCAATTGTATTTTGGCTTATTTGAAGGGAGTTTTATATATGAAAGTCAAAAAATACAGGCATTTATCTTTTGAAGATAGATGTGTTATTGAAGAATTTTTAAATCATAAATTAAATTTTACTAAAATTGCTAATCGTCTTGGCAAAGATAGAACTACTATTTCTAAAGAAGTTCTAAATCATAGATTTTTAAGAGGTACTGCTTCTGACAAAAGACCTTGTTGTTTTGAATCTAAACCACCTTATGTTTGCAATTCTTGTGATAATTTTAATCATTGTAAAAAACAAAAATATTCTTACAATGCCCATATTGCTTATAATGAATACAAACAAACTTTAATCTCTCAAAGAGAACATTTAAACATTACAAAAGAACAAATTGCTTCTATTAATGATGTTATCTCTCCTTTGATGATTTATAAAAATCATTCTGTAAATCAAGTTTATATTTCTCATCCAGAATTATTGCCTTTTTCTAAAACCACTTTTTATAAATATATTGATTTAGGTATCTTAAATGTTAGAAATCTTGATTTACAACGTAAGGTTAAATGGAAATTAAAAAAAGAATATGATTATCACAAAGAAAAAGTTGATACTTCTATTAGAGTCGGTCGTTTTTATTCTGACTTTAAAGATTATCTTGAATATCATCCAAATTGTTCTATTGTTGAAATGGATACTGTTATTGGTACTCAAGGCGGTAAAGGTGGCAATTGTTTCTTAACACTCTTATTTAGACAATTTAATTTTATGCTTATCTATTTAATGCCTTACAAAAAATCTGTTTATGTCACCAAAATATTTAACCATTTGAAACAAATTTTGGGTGTTGATGAATTTAAAAGATTGTTTGAAGTAATTCTTACTGATAACGGAACAGAATTTGCTGATCCTGAAAGTATTGAAATCGATTTTAATACTGGAGAAAAATTATGTTCTGTGTTTTTCTGTGATCCTAATTGCTCTTGGCAAAAAGGTTCTTTAGAAAAGAATCATGAATTTATTAGATACATCCTTCCTAAAGGAACTTCTTTTGCTTCTATTTCTCAAGATGATTGTTTTAAAATTGCATCACACATCAATTCTGTTCCAAGATTATCTCTAAATAATATTTCACCTTATGATTATGCCTTACCTTTTCTTGGAAAAGATAATATTAATAAATTAAATATTAAAAAGATCGATTATGACGACATCGATCTTTCATACAGATTATTAAAAAAATAATCTAGTCAAAATACAATTTCAAGCCAAAATACATACTATTTTTTCAAAAATATGCGGGAAGTTACCTCTATCCAAAAATTTTTTTCAAACTTCTCGTTCCTTTTGAATGCAATAATTTCGCTTAAATCACTATAAATTCTATCATTTTTTCTTATTTTTGCAAGTATTTTATCAAAAAAGTCCCCATAAAATGGGAACTTTCTAATGAAAACTACTTTTTTCGTTAAACGAGAAGTTATCTCTTAATTTAACGCATAACAAAAAAAGCAACTTTTAGTTACTTTAAATACTAACATAGGGATTAGAATTAGTTCCATCTTCTTGGGTAATTGCAACATTAAATTTTAAGTTAATACGGGTCTTACTACCTTTACTTGCTAGTCTCTCTTGATTTTGTATTCCTTCTAGTAAATATAGGATTACACTACTTCCTTTAGTTTCTGCCTGTACTTCATTAATAATAGCATCGATACTTCCATGATTAACTACGGTTATATTATATTCAATTTTATCTCCTGGTTTAATTAGTCCTGCATTAAAAGTTGCACCGGTTCCATTATAGGATGGCTCTGTTATATTATAAGCACTTCCTGTAATATTACTAGTAATAGAAGTTATCTCTATATTCCAAGTACTAGTTATATTTCCTGTTCCATTGATCATTAATCTTGTATTAAATGCTGCATATACTACTACCATTAGTACTACTACTATACACATGATTCCTATTATTAACCTCTTCTTACTTCGATACATAATACCCTCCGATATTTTTCAAAACCCTTATATATTCAGATAGCGGATTTAGCAATATTTTACATGAAACAATATTAATACTTTACACAGAAAAAGATAGTTTACACTATCTTAACATTTTATTTTACATAATCACTTACAGGTTTAAAAGTTTTTCTATGTTCTTTTATAATTCCATATTTTGCAATTGCTTCTACATGCTTTTTCGTAGGATATCCTTTGTTATGTTTAAAGTCATACATTGGGTACTTCTCATCTAATTCATCTAACATTCTATCTCTTGTTACTTTTGCTACTACACTAGCAGCTGAAATAGTAATGCTTTTTAAATCACCTTTAATAATCGATGTAGAAGGGAACTCTAAATTTTCTAATTTCATAGCGTCAATTAAAACATGTTCAATCTTACATGGGCATTTATTAATCGCTTCATACATAGCTAGTTTAGTAGCTTCATAAATATTAACTTCGTCAATTACATCTTCACTTTTAATTCCAATTCCTACTCCCAAAGCTTTATCCATAATTATATCAAAAAATTCTTCTCTTTTTTTAGCACTTAATTTTTTAGAATCGGTTAATCCATCTAACTTAAAATCTTTAGGTAATACAACACATGCGGTTACCACTGGTCCCACTAAAGGACCACGTCCTACTTCATCAACACCAGCAATATAATTTATTCCTTGGTCATATAATTCTTTTTCGTATTTTTTGTTATCTATATTATCTAATTGGATTATATGCTTCACCATTTGTTCCAACGAATTCAATATTTTCTTTATAATTTTCATTTACAAAAACTCTTACTTCTGAATATTTTAATAAACTATAATTGTAAAGAGTTTTATTTTTTAGACTAATAATTCCCAAGTCATATAAATCATTTAATGTATCAAAGTCCATAATTAAGTTATTTTCTATATTAATTCTTACTAAATCTTTTTCATCAATTGTATAATATTTACTTTTTACTCGCATAATATCTGGATATACAACTACTATTCTAACTTCATTAGACAAAGAGTTATCAATATATAAATTCATATTTTTGTTGGTATTAAAATTAGTAATTCTAAAAGTTTCATCATCTGTTACTTCATATTCTAAAACTTCTTGCTTCATTTCAAAATTATTAGTTAAATTCTTATCAATATCAAAATTAATTGTTTCTAAATAAAACCAAGCAATTCCTATTAAGAAAACAGCTAAACCTACAAATAACATTAATAAATGGTTTCTCATTATTTAGATCCCCCTTTTTCAATAACAGTAGAATTAAAAATATAAGATAAAATAGTAGACACCATAATAATTAATCCTATGATTATTAGGAAAGGCCCAAAGAAATAAATTCCATGAGTGATAAATGCTATTAACATTCCAAGAGATGCAAATAATAATATTTCAAATAAAATAATTGGAATAATAGAAATCACAATAATGATTTTTAAGAATACTTGTACAGCATAATATAAATTATTACCTATTTGTTTAGACCCATTAATTTCTAAACTAAATTCTTTTCTTTTAGACATATTATAAATTACTTTAAATAATATTACTAAAGTAAATAATATGTATGCATATTGAACTAAATTTTTCCAAATAACTATTAATCCTTCTTTGAAAGTAGTACCACATAAATAGATTATTCCTTCTCCTATATTTCCTAAAACAAAGAAAGGAATACCTAAAATAGAAATTAACAATAAACAACATATAAATCTAACAATGACTTTTACTACTACTCCCTTTTTCTTATCCGTTAAAAATTTATTAAGTTTTTTTATAACAGTAATAAAAGCATCTGATACTATATCCAAAAAATAATTAAACGTATATTTTTTAGATTCTTTTTTCTTCATTCTAACATCTCCTATTCTAATATAAAGTATAGCAGAAAATAATTCTTTGATCAACAAAATAAAGAGTAACTTTCGTTACTCTTCTTCTTTGGATTTAATAAATTTCATATCCTCTAATTTTTCATTGATATCTCTACGATAAAATTTGTATGTTGCAATAATTATGATTGCTAGAGGTAGTGAAATAATAATACCCAATATTCCAAATAATATTCCTCCTGCAAAAACGGAAAATATAACTACTAACGGATGTACCTTATTAGTTTTTCCATAGACAAATGGATTTATCACATAACCATCTAGCGCTGATAAAACAAAGAAACATATTATAGTTCTAATAAATAATCCAGGGCTAATAACAAATGCAGTAATAGCTGCTATAACATTCGTAATCATTCCACCAAAATAAGGAATTAAAGTAGCGATAGCTGCTAAGAATCCTAACAAAATAGCATTGGGATGACCTATAATTAAGAATGCTACTGTATATTCTACTAAAGTGATACCTACTATTTTAAGAAATCCTGTTAAATAGTTTTTCATTTCTGTATCTAGAATCTTAAAATATCTAAATAATCTTTGATTCTTACTTAATAAATATTCCTTAAACTCTGCTCTTATTTTTTGCATATCTACTAGTAAATAAATAGCTGCTGCAATTGCAATAATGAAAATAGATACTGCACTAAGAGAATTATTAATCATACTAACAGCACCGTCTGATACAAATTTACTCATACCAGAAATAATTTCATTAAAGCTTTCTGTTAAGGTTGCTTGTAATGGCCCTAAGTTAAGATCATAATCAGTCATTAATTCTCTTACAAATGCTAAAATACTACTAAATAAGCTTGATAATTGATTAAATAATAACGGAATAATAAGCGCAACTAACAAAGCAATAATTCCTACAATAATAGCAATAATAATTGTTAATGCTATTGGTTTAGGTATTTTTTTATTTAACATAAATTGTAAAAAAGGATTTAAAGCATACGCTACAATAAATGCTATAAAGAACGGAAAAATTATTTCCCACACTTTTCCTACAATTCCTATCCATAATGGTCCTGTTTTATATAAAACTAAAAATATAATAGAAAATATTGCAATATTTAATAGTCTATAATTCAACTTATTTTTAAACATATACCTCACCTACAAATTTAGTATAACACAAATGGAAATAAAAAAATACTGTAAAAACAGTATTTTAAAATTTAATATGATTAGAAATATAATCTTCCACTTCATCTAAACTAATTACTACTTGCTCCATCGTATCTCGATCTCTTATAGTAACAGTATTATTATTTAAAGTATCATCATCAATAGTAATAGCAAAAGGTGTACCAATTACATCACTACGGCGATAACGTTTTCCTATATTACCGCTATCATCATAACTACACATAAAACTTTTTTGTAATTTATGATAAATTTCAGTGGCTTTTGCTCCATGATACTTTTTAATAAGTGGTAAAATAGTTACTTTATATGGTGCTAAAAATGGATGAAATTTCATAACTTCTCTAGTCTCTCCATCTACTTCTTCTGTATAATAAGAATTAAATAAAATAGCTAAAACACTACGATCAAGTCCATAAGTAGATTCAATAATATATGGAATATATTTTGTATTAGTATCTTGATCAAAATATTCTTGGCTAACACCACTATATTCTTGATGTCTAGTTAAATCAAAATTAGTACGATTATGAGTACCATTGATTTCTCCCCAACCAAAAGGAAATTTATACTCAATATCACAAGCAGCTTTCGCATAATGAGCTAGTTTTTCATGATCATGAAAACGTAATTTATCAGAAGGAATACCTAAGTCCATATAGAATTTTTTACCATATTCTTTAAAATATTCATATAACTTAACATCGTCCCCTTCCTTACAGAAAGTTTGATATTCCATTTGTTCAAATTCAATCGTTCTAAAAGTAAAATTACCCGGTGTTATCTCATTTCTAAAAGCTTTACCAATTTGACCAATACTAAATGGCAATTTACATCTCATACTTCTTAGAACATTTAAAAAGTTAACATACTCACCTTGTGCATTTTCTGGTCTTAAATAAATAACACTTTTACTATCCTTAATAACTCCTCTATTCGTTTCAAACATTAAGTTAAATTGTCTGATGTCAGTAAAATTAGTCTCTCCACAATTAGGACACGGAATTTTATTCTCTTTAATATAATCCATTAATTCTTGTTCACTCATAGCGTCACCAATAGAAGAATTGGTATAATCATTAACTAAGTTATCTGCACGATGACGCATTTTGCATCCTTTACAATCGATTAATGGATCAGAAAAACTTCCTACATGTCCAGATGCTTCCCATACTCTAGGATGCATTAAAATATCAGCATCTACTTCATAGGCATTGTCTCGCTCTTGAATAAATCTTTTTCTCCATGCATCTTTCAAATTATTCTTTAACCTTGACCCTAGTGGACCATAATCCCAAGTATTAGCAAGACCACCATATATCTCACTACCTTGAAAAATAAATCCATACTGTTTACAGAAATTAACTAATTTCTCCATTGTAAATTCATCCATAATTAAGCCTCCAATTATTTTCTTTTTACTTTAGCAGTTTTTAATTCTTCATTATATTCACGTGATACTTCATCCATAACATCGGCAACACTACTATTAAATGTTTGAATCGTAATATTTCCACAAACTAATCCATATTTTTGACCATTTTGTGATGGATATAAACAGTTATATGCTTCACGTTCATAAAATTTAGCTTCTTCACCTACACTATTTAAACGATCCCAAAGGAAATCCTTAAAGAATCTTCTCTCTTCATAAATTATTTTGTCATCTATTGTTAATAAATCAAATTTAACAAGTGATTTTTCTCCAGCAGTAGAATATCCACAATCATAAGAACTATGGTCACATGCTGAAAATTCATAACTAGTTGCATCTTTATTTTCCTCACAAAATTCTAATCTATCCGTTGTAAATTTATCCATGGTCATCTGCTTTATTTCTTCTAATGAACTATCAAACATTTTTAAAATCATCGTTTTCTTATCCATAGTATTAACTAGTGAAAAAGTTCCACCATAAAATCTTAAAGCATTTCTATTTTCTACAAAATTGATCTTATTATCATTCAAAAATTTACTTACCATTCCTAAGATCTGCTCTTCTACTTTTTCTTTAGACTCGTTATTAATATAATTTTCACTTACATCATTCTTATTAGTTTTTACTTTTTCATCTTTAGAACCAGTAAATTGAACATAATATTCTCCTTCACGTTCAATTATAATTAACATATCATAATTGCCGTTTTCCATTAATTCTTTTCCTTTAATATCTATCATATTATCATCTCCTTATAAAATAAATCTTCTAGGTATATGTAAGGACGATTACTAATCGCGGTTCCACCTTACTTATTCTAGAAGAATCACTCTTTTTATAATGCTGATAGGTTTCCATCCCCGTCATCGCATTTATATAAGGCATATTGTAACACAAAGATATGTTTTTGTAAACTAATTTTCTAAATCGCTATGATTTTTCTTAATGAAAGCATCAAGAGCTAAATCAAATTCTTCATCACTATCTAGTCCAGTTAAAATTTCTTCATTATTCTTGATAACCACTTTACGAATACAAAAATCTTCAGGGTCATCTGCACTAGCTAAATGAACATATAGTGTTCCATTTACTTTTTCTTCATCAACAATCACATAATCTTTTCCTTCTAATTTTAAAGCATCTAATTCATTCATATATATTCCCCTTTTATTTTTTAAATCCTGTTTCCTGCATTACCTCATTCATCTTAGCTTGTCCTAAAACATATTGATCCATCTTTTCTTCGTATACTGCCGTAGAAGGTCTACCATCTTTATCAACGAAATTGTTTTTTATCAAATAATCATTAAAACTATCATATACTGGTTTATCACCATACTGTTCAGAACTAGAGGAAGCAATGGTTTTCATATTTCTTATAACATCATCTGTTTGTTCAACTTTATTTGCTTGATTATATCCAATATCTTTATAAACTCCATACAAAGCTCGATGCATATCTTCATCTTTTAATACTCCTTTAGCAATATCAAAAGTATCATACCAATAGCCTTGTAAATCATTCGTCCTATGAGTTTCATTTCCGACCAATTGAGCATAAGTTCTTAATTCTTCTGTAACAGTTCTACGATCTTGTGCTTGATGAAATTGATTAGTAAGTCCTATTCCTAATGAAGTTGCAGCAATCGCTGTTGCCAAAAAGCTAGTAACTACTGCTACTTTTAGACGATGGGCTGATATTTTAAATCTCGAATCTCTATATTTCACATCGATAATATCTTTTTTACGAGATGAAACACTATTATTTCTAGCACGATTAATTTTATCTTCTCTTTCTTCTACTGGTCTTCTTCTATAATCATCTCTAGGGTCTCTTACATTTCCGTTTTGTGTTCTTCTACTATTAGCATACCTAGTATTTGAATAATCCATAATAGCACTCCCTTAGTTTATATTCTATTATCAATATACTATAAAATAAATTTTGTGTCAATTTCAATTCATTTATTTGACACTTTATATTATGAAAGACAAAGATAATGGTATAATACTATTAGGAGGTTATTATGAAAAATAAAGTTGCCATCATTGGTTGTGGAAATGTAGGAATGAGTTATGCCTATGCGCTTTTAAATCAAAGAACATATGTAAATGAATTAGTATTAATTGATTTAAATCATGATAAAACAGTAGGAGAAGCTATGGATTTAAACCATGGACTTGCTTTTGCTCCTTCCAATGTAATAACAAGAGCTGGAACTTATCAAGATTGTAAGGATGCTAAAATTGTTGTAATAGCAGCAGGAGCTAATCAAGAAAAAGGCGAAACAAGAATGGACTTAATCCATAAAAATGATAAAATATTCAAAAATATCATTGAAGAAGTTAACAAAAGTGGTTTTGATGGAATTTATATTATTGCCACTAATCCTGTAGATGTTATGACTTATATCACATGGAAACATTCAGGCTTTAATCCTAATAAGGTTATTGGTAGTGGCACTACACTAGACACTGCAAGATTAAGATATGAAGTTGCTAAAAAAATTCATATCCATCCTAAAAATGTTCATGCTTATGTGATTGGTGAACATGGAGATAGTGAATTTGTTCCATGGAGTAATGCTAATATAGGTATTCAAAACATAAGAGATTTCTTAAAGGAAGATGAGTTAACTGAAATTTGTGATAAAGTAAGAAATGCAGCTTACGAAATCATTAATAAAAAAGGAAACACTAGTTACGGAATAGGTATGAGTTTAGTGAAAATCACTAATGCTATTTTAGGAGATGAAAATTTAATCTTAACTGTTTCCTCTTACGATGAAGATAATGATGTTTTTGTAGGTGGTCCTACTATCATTAATAAAAATGGGGCATCCAAAAGAATTTATGTAAAACTAAATGATGATGAAAAAGATAAACTACAAAATTCTATTGATGTTTTAAAAGATGCTATCTACCAAGTAAAAGACATTTAAAAAGAAACTATTTTAGTTTCTTTTTTGTTTTATATATTTTTTTTGATATTTTGGTACTCTATCGTGTTCCACTAACCAATCTATGGTATCACTCAAAGTATCATCGATGTTACGATTGATATATCCTAATTCTTTCGTTGCTTTATCATGAGAAAAGTTAGCGTTAGACGATAAAGTAAATAAGGAATAACTAGTGTATAATGGTGGTTGCTTTAAAATTTTATAATATTTTTCTGCAAGTGATGCTGTCAGTTTAGCAAACCATAATGGTAACACAGTTTTTATTGGCTTTTTACCACTTATTTTACTTAATCTATTAAGAATATCTGATACTGTAAAATATTGATTAGATAAAATATAGCATTCTCCACTTTTACCGTGTTCTACCGCTCTTAATACTCCGTCCGCCACATCTCTTACATCCACAAAATCATATCCACCTTTAACACAAGCGGTTAATCTACCATCTAAATAATCCATTATCATTTGAGTAAGATGACCATGACCATAATCGTTTGGTCCAATAATTCCAGATGGATGAACAACACATGCATTTAATCCTTCTTTAGATTTAGATAAAACGTAGTTAGTAGCTTCAGCCTTTGTTTTAGCATAAAGTCCTACTACATTATCTGGATTAAAATCACTAACTTCTGTTATCTTTTTTCCTTTAGGCGGTTCCATAATAGCATGTACACTACTTACATATACAAATTTAGAAACATTTTTAGTCAAAGCCATATCCACTATATTTTTAGTTCCTAAAACATTAACGTTATATACTTTTTGTTGATATTTACTAGCAATAGATACAATTCCTGCGCAATGAATAACTATTGTCTCATCACCTTCCTTAACATTAAAAATATCTTCCAAACTATTTTTGTCAGTCACATCACCATAAAAAATATTACATTTAACATCATCTAAAGACTTAACTGGATCATTAGGTAATACCAAAGCTCTAACTTCTTTATTATCCGCCACTAACTTTCTAGCTATCGTATTTCCTAAATGACCATTAGCACCAGTTATTATATAAACTTTTCCCATTTTTTATCACCTTGTGTTTATTATAACACGTATAATACTGATTAGTAAATTGGTGAAGTTGCAAATCATCCTTTTACAAGTATAATAAGAACTACTCATTTTGAGTAAATTTATGCGATTGAGTTTAGGCAGATTATAACAAGGGTTATCATATCCATTTTTGTGACGGCCTAGCTCTTTTTCTTTTTATTATCCTAGTTTTAGAATGTGAGGATTTTTATTAATCTTATATAACAAGCGTGATGAGGAATAGATGGTACAAAGAGTTCAATCGTAGA
>CALVYX010000022.1 GCA_944372315.1 uncultured Bacilli bacterium | reverse complement strand
GGAGATGCGACAGGAGAAGTAGTTGTTAGTTCTACTACAGCATGGAATAATGATTACGCGTACTTCGTCTACTCGTCTCGCCCGTGGTTCCTTCGCGGTGGCTACTATAGCAATGGCTCTCTCGCGGGCGTGTTCTTCTTCAACTACTACTATGGTAATTCGAACTCTCTCGCCTCGGCTCGTGCGGCTTTGCTTGCTTTCTAAAATCATGGGTCTTGTAGGTCTTGTCAAGTCTCATTGTGTAAATTAAAATTAATATATTGATAACTAACTAAATATATGTTAAAATTAACTTAGGAACTAATACTAGTGCAAAATTCATAACAGGTTGTGGAAGGTCTTGTCAAGTCTAGTGTGTAAATTTATTTTATAATTTAATTTTCAAAGAACAATTATTAATTAATTTCATCAAGATATTTGGTATATCTTTCACCAAATAATTCAATAATTTGTTTTTGTATTATTTTAAAATTCTTAATGGGTGTTTTAGCCCATTTTTCTTTTAAGTCATTTATTCTTAAAAATAATACTTTATAAACTGATTCTTCACTAGGAAAAGAACCCTTTCCTCTAGTTACTTTTCTTAAAGCAGAATTAACTGCTTCTACAGCATTAGAAGTATATATTGCATAACGAATTTCTTCAGGCAATTCAAATAAAGGCTCTAAATATATCATAAATTCATCTACTTTTTTTATTACAGTTTTATACTCTTTAAACTTTTCTTTAAAGTCGTCTAGCAATATTTCAGCAGCATCTTTAGAAGGACAAGTATAAATATTTTTCCAAGCCTTAATAATTTTATTTGCTTCTTTTTTAGGACATAATTTATGTATGTTTCTTGTTAAGTGTACAACACATCTTTGTGATTGCGTTTTAGGAAATACAAGTTCTAAAGAACCTTTAAATCCTGCGATACCATCACTAGACATATATAATATATCTTTAACGCCTCTTTCTTTTAAATCTTCAAATACACAACTCCAAAAACTTGCTGATTCACTTTTATCTATCCATATTCCTAATATATCTTTATATCCATTTGTATCAACTCCAATAATAACATAAACAGCTTTCTTCTGACTAGTTAAATTATCATCTTTAATAGGTACATATAAACAATCCGCATAAGTAAATATATATAATGGTTTTAATTTTTTATTTCTAAATTTTTCTACTTCTTCATTAACAGAGGAAATTAATCTCGTTATTTCGTCTTTATTAATATTAACACCATATATATCTTTTAATATACTTTCTATATCTCTTACACTCATACCTTTAGCATATAATAATATACATTTATCTTCAAAACCTGTTAATTTTGTTTGCCTTTTTTCAATTATTGTAGGTTCAAATTCACCATTTCTATCTCTTGGTGTTTTAACTTCAATACTACCATATTTTGTTTCTACTTTTTTACTCTTACAGTATCCATTTCTACTATTTGTATCATTTTTACCACGTTCATATTTAGAATATTCTAAATGGTTTTCTAGTTCAGTATCTAATAATTTTTGCATTAATGGTTCTAATAATGAATCTATAAAGTTTTCAACATCAACACTATTTTTTATTTCACCATTTTTAAATTTACTAACTGCTTCATCAATAATTAATTCATTTATACTTTTATCTTTTTTCATAACTGCTCCTTAATTATATTAGCTCACAAGTAGGGAATAACTGAATTAGATCATTTAATATTAATATCCATTCACTTTTTTTAAATGAAGTAAATCCAAAATAATCTTCATTATTACCTAATGTTTCTAATATTTCATCAATATTAGTTATATAACTATTATGACTATTAAAATTCAATCTAATTCTATCATATAAATATATATTCGCGGAATGTTTAAAGAGCAGTTTTCTAATATTTACACTATATTTGTATAAACTCTCTACATTATTTAAATATTTTTCTATTAACTTCTGATGTATAACATTATTATATCTTTCTTTAAAATTTTTAAATGTTTCTTTAAATTCAGTAGTTGTCTTCTGAATATATAGATCATGAATTTTACTACCTATATCTTTAGCGTTTTTTTCATAAGAAAACTTATAAAACTTAGGTATTATATCAGTAACCGAATCAATAAACAATATATTAGGAAAAGATACTTTAGCAGCTCTTTTCATATTTTTATTATCATCTATTGATAGAAACAAAATATGTTTTAAACCACGACTTTTTAATGATTCAAAGCAATCTAACCAATATCTATTATTATTTGGTCTATCTGGATATATATTAATTAAACATCTAAATCCTTTTTTATCTATAGCTACGAATGTATATATATCTTCTTTTTCTATATATTCTCCTTTTTTAATATTTAGTTCATTCTTTATTGCATATACAACTAAGTATGTTTCTTCAAGTCTTCTTTTACTGCACTCATTCATAGTTAATCTATTCATATTTTACATCTCCATTTCTACAAATTAAAAATCTAGTGTGCTTTTTAATTTACACACTAGATTATACACCATCTTGTGGAACAACTCAAAACAATAACGAAGAATGTAAACCTTATAATACTAAAGAATCAATGGCATCAACAACTACAGCAAATATATATGGAATATATGATATGTCTGGTGGTGCGACTGAAATGGTTATGGCAAATATGTCAAGTCATACTAGTAATTATACATATAATCCAAAAAAAGTAGGAAATAATTTTACTTATAATAATGATACTTCTAAATATCTTGATACTTATGTTTATAGAACAGGAACTGCAGATCAAGATGCTTATTATGGTTCAAGATTAGGAGATGCGACAGGAGAAGTAGTTTTAACTCCAGGTTATGCCGGTGCTTGATATAACGATGTTTCTGTACTCTTTAGTAAAGATCAGCCATGGCTTCAGCGTGGAGGTACATATTCTAATACTTTTAAAGATAAAGGAATCTTTTGGATGTATATGGATTCAGCAAATGCTCGCAGTATTGATACAACTCGCTTAACTTTAATAGTCTATTGATATAAATATTTGCAAAATATAAAATAAGTGTTATAA
>CALVYX010000021.1 GCA_944372315.1 uncultured Bacilli bacterium | reverse complement strand
CTTTTTCTGTTGGTATATGTACGGAAAAGAAGACAGATTTATTTAGAGAAGTAAAAGCACATTATCGTCAATTAAAAGATTTTTTATTAAAAAGTGGATATGTAACTGATACTATTGAAAGTAATATCGGTTCAAAAAATCGTATTTATTTGTTAACATATGATTACTATAATCAAAGAACTAAGAAGTAGGTGATATAGTGATTATTGTGATTACTGGTCCAACGGGGGTTGGTAAAACTAAATTATCAATTGAACTTGCTAAAAGAATCAATGCTGAGGTTATTAATGGTGACTCCATGCAAGTGTATCAAGACTTAGATATTGCTACAGCTAAAGTAAAAAAAGAAGAACAAGAAGGTATTCCTCATCATTTATTTGATATTGTCCCAGTAACTTATAATTATACGGTATACGATTATCAAAAAGATTGTAGAAAAAAAATCGAGGAAATAAAATCAAAAGGACATAATATAATTATAGTGGGAGGGACAGGTTTATATATAAAAGCTGCACTATATAATTATACTTTTAATAAAGAAGAAGAAAGTTATGATTTTTCTTGTTATACAAATTTAGAATTACTAAATGAAATCAAAAAAGATCATGAGACTACCATCCATGTAAATAATCGTAAAAGATTAGAAAGAGAACTTACCAAAATATATAATAATACTAAATCTAATGGTCTAGGGAATGAAATACTATATCCTTTTACTATTATTGGTCTTACTACTAGCCGTGATACTTTATATGAACGTATTAATAAGCGTGTGGATGAAATGGTAGAAGAAGGATTAATCGAAGAAGCTAAAGACTTATATGATAGAAAAATTAATAGTAAAGCTGTTATGACAGGAATTGGTTATAAAGAGTTATATCGATACTTTAATAATGAGATTACTCTTGAGGAAGCGCTTGATTTAATTAAAAAGAATTCAAGACATTATGCTAAAAGACAATATACTTTTTTTAATAATCAATTTAAAATGAATTGGTTTGATGTAAATTATAATGATTTTAATAAGACAATAGAAGAAGTATATAATTTTATTAATAGGGAGGACTAATGCAAAGATATTTTTGTAATCAGGATAGTGATTTATTTACATTATCTCGTGATGATAGTTATCATATCACTAAAGTAATGCGATATAATATTGGTACTAAAATAGAAATAGTTTGTAATAATACTTTATATTTATCTGAAATTACTTCTTTAACTCCTTTCGTGGTAGCTAAAAAAATTGCTTCTATTAATAATGATAGTAAGTCTTTAAATGTTACTATTGCTCAAAGTTTAGTGAAGGAGCAAAAAATGGATTATATTTTACAAAAAGGTACTGAATTAGGAGCCAAAGAATTTATCCCTTTAATTACAACTAGGAGTGTAGTTAAAATAGAGAATAAAGAAGATAAAAAAATAAATAGGTGGAACCTAATTGTCAAGGAAGCTAGTGAACAGTCTAAAAGATTGGATATACCTTTAGTAAATAGAGCCCATAATATCAAGGAATTATCTCTGTTAGATTATAATTATAAGATTTTATGTACTGTAAATGAGTTGTCAAAAAGTATAAAAACAGTCTTATCAAATATACAAGAAAGTGATAGAATATTAATTGTAGTAGGACCGGAAGGTGGCTTTACGAAAGAAGAAGAAGACTATCTAATAAATAATGGATTTATCTCTGTTAGTTTAGGATCTAGAGTTCTAAGAACTGAGACAGCATCATTATTTGTTTTAAGCATTATTAACTATATATTGATGAGGTGAGTTTATGGCAGATTTTTTAGAGTTTTTATCTTCGAATGAATTAACAATTGTAGTAGTATTAATGATCGCTATTTTTGTTTTGATTATGACCATTATTATTATTGATATAGTATCTAGAAAGAATAGTAAAGATATTAAAACTTTTGAAGAAGATGCATTAGAAGATACAAAGATTAAAATAGAGACTCCTAATAATGGTTTAGGAATGATAGCGGATGAAGCAGCTTTGAAAGACATTAATATTGAAAAAGTAGGTAAATTAGATAAAACCGCAGAAATAGAAGAAATAAAATATGTAGAGGAAGACGAAGAATTAGAAAAAACTAAAGCTTTATTAGAACTTGAAACTCTAAAAAAAGAATTAGCTAAAATGGAACAAGAGAAAAATCAAGTACAAGTACCTGCTAAAGAAGAAGAGCCTGTAGTTGAAAAAACAAATGATAAGACAGTAGAATTACCTAAGGAAGAAAAGAAAGAACTGGTAGTTGAATCTATAGAAGAAAATAAGAGTACGGAACCATTGAAAACAATGGAGGATGAAGTTAATACTTTCGAACAAGAACAAGAAGAAAATGCTATTATTAGTGTGGAAGAATTAACAAAGGCTAGTCAAAATATAACTGATGAAGAAATAGAACAATACGAAGATGATGGAAATGAACCTATTTCAATAAAAGAATTAGAAGCTATGTATAAAAGTATTGATGAACCTAAACAAGAAGAAATTCCTAAAAAGACTGAAAAAGAAGAAAGACTTACAATGCCAGACTTTAAAGTTAAAGTGAAACCAGCTGTTGACGTTTATGATGATAAAGAATTTAAAAATACACCAGTTATTTCTCCGGTATATGGATTAAAACCAACGGAATCTAGTATTTCCTTAGAGCAGACTGCTAATTTAGATAAATTAAACGAAGAAATAAGAAAAACAAATGAATTTTTATCAGCATTGAAAGAATTAAGAAAAAATTTAGAATAATTATAAAATATGCTATAATATTAACGTTATAGCTTTTTTATTTGTAAAGGAGTAGTAGTATGAAAGTAGGAATTTATACCTTAGGATGTAAAGTAAATACTTATGAAAGTGAATATATTAGTAATTTATTAAAGGAGAATCATTATGAAATATGTGATTTTAATGATGTTTGTGATATTTATATCATTAATACTTGCACAGTTACTAATACTAGTGATATTAAAAGTAGAAAAATGATAAGGCAGGCTAGAAGAAGAAACAAAGATGCATTAGTTATTGCTATGGGATGTTATATTCAAGCAAATCCTAATTTAGACATGGAAGAAGCTGATATTTTATTAGGAAATAAGGATAAAAGTAAGATAATTGATTATATTGATAATTTCTATAAAGAAAAAAAGAAAATAAGTAATATATATATTGATTTAGGAACTACTTTTGAAGATATGTATATTGATTCTTTTGCTACTAGAACAAGAGCCTTTGTTAAAATCCAAGACGGATGTGAAAATTTTTGCAGTTATTGTATTATTCCTTTTGTACGTGGTAAGTGTCGATCTAAGGACTTTAATACAGTGATTAGTGAAGTTACGAAATTAGTGCAAAATGGTTTCTATGAAATTGTTTTAACGGGAATTCATACAGGAAACTATGGAACCGATATAAATACTAATCTTTGTTCTTTGCTAAAAGAATTGGTCAAAATAAAAGGTTTAAAACGTCTTAGAATATCTTCTATAGAAATAACAGAATTACATGATGATATTTTAGAACTAATTAAGAATAATGATATTATTGTAAATCACTTTCATATTCCTATTCAAGCGGCAAGTGATCATGTATTAAAATTAATGAATCGTAAATATGATTTAGAATATTTTAAGAAAAAGATAGAACAAATAAAAGAAATCAAAAAAGATGGTTCTATTACTACTGATATTATTGTAGGTCACCCAGGAGAAACCGAAGAAGATTTTAATAATAGTATAGATATTATTAAAGAAATAGGCTTCTCTAAATTACATGTATTTCCATATTCTAAAAGAGATGAAACAAAAGCTAGTCAGATGGTACAAATAGATGATAAAGTAAAAAAAGAGCGTGCTAAAACTTTATTAATGTTATCAAAAGAATTAGAACTAGAGTATATGAATAAATTTTTAAATAAAGAGGTGGAAGTACTAATAGAAGTGAATAAAGATGGTTATAGTATTGGCCACACTACTAATTATTTACAAGTTAAAATTCAAGATAATATTGATCATAATACTTTTGTAAAAGTAAAAATAGATAGTATTGAATATCCATTTTGTATAGGAAAAATAATTAAGGAGTAATATATGAAATTTAACAGTTACGATGAATTAATAGAATATTTATTTTCATATCAAGATACTAAATATCGCGATTTTAATCAAAAAATAGTGAATACTACTAGTCCAATCATTGGTATTAGATCTCCTATTATAAAAAGTATAGCTAAAAAGATCGATCAAAATGAAATAACTTCTTTTATTGCTCTTTTACATAATAAATATTATGAAGAGACTTTACTAGAAGGATTAGTAATATCAAGAATAAAAGATAATCAATTATTTGATGAATATTTAGATAAATTTATATATAAAATTAATAATTGGGCTGTATGTGATATGTGTATTAGTAATATGAAACAATTGAGAAAAGATGAAAAACATTTTAAATTAGCTAAAAAATATATTAAATCTAATCAAGAATTTATAACTAGAGTAGGGTATATCATCATGATGGATCATTTTATGGACGATAAGCATATTGATGAGATTTTAAACATTTTAAATAAAGAAAAGCCATCTAATTATTACTATGTTAATATGGCTAAAGCCTGGTTAATTAGTGTTTGCTATGTTAAATATCGCGATAAAACTTTAAGTTTTATTAAAAATAACGAATTAGATGAATTTACTCATAATAAAGCTATTCAAAAAATTATTGAATCATATCGAGTAAGTACCGAAGATAAAACTTATTTAAAAACATTAAAAAAATAGTACAGAGGTAGAGTATTCGGTGTTGATTTTTTAAAAAAATAGAGTTATAATTTTTGTATAAGGAGGATACGAAATAGATGAAAAAGTTAAACAGAATTTTAGGGGCTTTAGGTTGTACATTATTAGCTTTGCCAATGATAGTAAGTGCTGATACAGTACAGCAAGATTATGAAATTGGATGGGGAAGTGTAGAAGGAAAAACATGTGGTATTGGTGGAGGAAAAAGTGAATTAATTCTATACAATAATACTTGTAATCCGGATGGAACAGATGAAGTGATTGCTTCTTATTCTTTCAACGATACAGTATTGAGTTTTGAAAAAGATAAAAAAGCTTATCACTTTTCTGGTGGAATTAATAATACTACGATAGTAGTAAACGGAAATAATACTATTAATTATTTAGATGGTACAGTTTCTTATATTATTGAAGGAGATGGAACTCTAACTATTAATTTAGTACATGAACCAACTTACGTTACTGATGAAGATGGTAATTTATTATATCAAGCAGAGTATTATATACCAGAAAAATATACATCAGTGCAAATAGTAAATGCTGAAGGAGAACGTACTTTTTTAAAGAGTATGGAAGATCTAAAAACTCAATTTGAAGAATTAAAAAAATATAATCCAGAGTTAGCAGATCAAACTTATAATGAAGAAAATGTAATTATATTTACTTCTGTCATAACATCTACGGAAGATAAATATCCATCTAAAGAATGGATCGAAAGAAATATTACTACAGATATGAATGTTACTTATACTACTGATGCAGTAATATTTTCATCAAATAATATTTTAACTAATGACAATGTTATATTTGAATCTAAAGATACTTTAAATGGTGACTATAAATTAGATGTAGCAGATTTAACTTCATCTTTAAGTGATGAAGACATTGCTAAATTAGTGAAAGATAATCAAACTCTTTTAGCATTATATGATATTTCAGTTTTAGATTCTACAGATGTTGTTGTTCCTATGCATGATGGAGAATTTACAATTAGAATCAAATTAACTAATGAAATGGGAAAATATAATAAATTAACCGCTGCTTATGTAGAAAACGGAGAAATAAAAGAAACGTTTCCTGTTACAGTAGAAAATGGTTATGCAGTATTTACTACAACTCATTTAAGTAATTATGCTATTATTGGTGAGAATGTAGAAAATCCAAGTAATCCTTCCACTAGTGATAATATTATGATTTTTGCTGGTATCTTAACTTTGGGATTAGCCGGATCTATTAGTAGTTTATATTTAATGAAAAAAAGAGCTAATTAATATTAATAAAAGCACTAAATTTAATTAGTGCTTTTATTTTGTAATTATTTTAATAACTCTCTTAATTTTTTATAATTATACCAAGTAATATAAATACAACTAACGCTTATTCCTAGTATTAATCCCCATATACCGATTTTAAATAAAGAAAAGATAAATAGTCCCACTGTTCTAATAAACACGCCTATAATCGATGTATTCATGTTAATTTTACTTTCTCCAATAGCATCTAAACTAGAGGAGAGAGGAGACTGTATATATTCAATTAAGCATATAGGAGCTAAAAATCTTATATATGATAGTCCTTCGGTAGTATTATAAATTAATTTTAAAGGAATGGCAGGAATAAGTTCAAATATTATTGTCACTGGAATACCAATTAACATAGAAAAGAAAATCGCTTGTTTAATTTTCTTTATAATAAATTTTTTATCCCCTTTAGCATATGCTTTACTTACAATTGGTAATAATGCTTGCGAAATAGCATTAGTAAAGAAAGACGGTAATAATAATAAAGGTAAAACATATCCACTTATTATTCCATATTCTCTTACTATATAAGAATTATCATAACCAACTAATAATAAAACAAAAGTAAGAACGATAGGTTCTAAAAAGTATCCAATAGAACCAATAATTCTACCACCAGTAGTAGGTAAGGAAATATTAAGTATTGCTTTTACATTAACAGGATCAGGCTTTATATCTTCTTTTTTTATGCGAAAACGTTTAGGTAAAAACAAAAATAAAATCAATGATGACATTAATTCACTAACGACATTAACTAAAATTAATCCTGATACTGCATAAATTAGGCTCTTATCTAAAAGAGTAGGAATGGTAATAGTAATTAAAATAAGTCTAGTTATTTGCTCTGTAACGTTAGAAATTACATGCGGAAACATTCTTTGTTTACCAAAAAAATAACCTCTTAATATACCAGATAAACTATCAAAAGGCAACACTAATCCAATTGCTAAAATTGGATAATAACATCTAGGATCTTTTAATAAATCATTAGCTAATATAGGTGCTATTAATATAATAATAAACATTAAAATAATATTAATTATTAAAGAAAACGGAATAATAGAAAAAACTAAGTTTTTATTATTATGCTTATCTTCTGAGACTAATTTACTAATAGCTACAGGAAAACCTAATTGTGATAATGTCATAAATAAAGCAAAGGTAGGAAAAACTAACATATATAGACCAATACCATCAACACCTACAATTCTAGTCATAACTATTTTAATAGTCATTCCTAAAATTTTAGTTAAAAATCCACCTAATATTAAAATAATTGTCGATGTTATAAATGTCTCTTTCTTCATATAACAAATATATGTATTAAAACAAGATATATAACTTTTAGACAATAAAAAAACAACTTATTAGTTGCAATTAATACATATAAATAAGTCCTGCTACAAATGATAAAATCATAACAAGTAATAAAAATACTGAAACAACCTTTACAAATTTTTTATTCATTACAAACACCTCGCAATCATTATATCATAAACTATTATAAAATAGGAATATTTTTTTATTAATTTAATAGGATTTAATGGGTGACAAAAATGAATTTAGGAATGAAAAAAGCTAAGAAGAATATAATGAATCAAAAAAAGTTATATTTTTTCTTGATAGGAATAATTATTGTAGGATTAATTACAGGATTTTTATTTTGGTTTGCTATCAGTAATGAAGACAAGCTATTAGTAACTAATGATTTAACTAATTTTTTTCAGTGCATTAAAGAAGGAGATAACATTAATTATTGGGCTTCTTTCATTAATTCTATTGTAACTAATTTAATATATGTTGTTTTAATATGGTTATTAGGAATATCTATTATAGGTCTTCCCATTATTCTTTTAATGATAACAATTAAAAGTTTTATAGTAGGTTTTTCTATATCTTCTATAGTAGCAATCTATGGTTTTAAAGGATTATTAGGAGCATTTGTTTATGTATTTCCTCATCAAATAATATTTTTATTATTACTGATATTGTTAGGGTTTTATGCTTCATCTTTCTGTATGAAACTATTTAAATACTTATTTTTAAAACAAATGATTAATTTTAAAGAAGCTATGAGAAAATATTTAAAAATATTGTTAATTTCTAGTCTAGTAGCAGTTCTTATTTCTTTATTTGAAACATTTATATCTACTTATTTAATTAAGTTATTTACTCTACTAATTTAGTAGTTTTTCTTTTATTTTATTAGAAAATAATATATAATATGTTCGTGGTGAAGTTATATGAATAAAAAGGTAGTAATAGGAATGAGTGGAGGAGTAGACTCTTCTGTTGCAGCAATTCTTTTAAAAGAACAAGGTTATGATGTTATTGGGTTATTTATGAGAAATTGGGATAGTTCTGTTAACAATGACTATTTAGGTAATCCTGATTTAAATAGTGATATTTGCCCACAAGAAAAAGATTATAATGATGCTATTAAAGTATGTGAAAAAATTGGTATACCATTACATAGAGTAGATTTTGTAAAAGAATATTGGGATTATGTCTTTACGTATTTTTTGGATGAATTAAAAAAAGGTAGAACCCCTAACCCTGATATTATGTGCAATAAATATATTAAATTTGATTATTTTATCAAAGAAGCTAAAAAGATAGGAGCAGATTATATTGCAACTGGACATTATGCTAAAATGGAAAATGGATATTTATGTCGTAGTAAAGATACGAATAAGGACCAGACATATTTTCTATCACAATTAAGTCAAGAACAATTAAAAGATGTTATCTTTCCTCTAGGAGATATTACGAAAGATGAAGTAAGAAAAATAGCTGCTAAATATGATTTAATTACAGCTAAAAAGAAAGATTCCACTGGTATATGTTTTATTGGTGAACGTAATTTTAAAGAGTTTCTTAAGAATTATTTACCTAATCAAAAAGGAAAAATTGTAAATATTGAAACTAATGAAGTAGTAGGAGAACACATAGGACTTATGTATTATACCATTGGTCAGCGAAGAGGTTTAGATATTGGTGGAAATAATGAACGGTTATTTGTTGTTGGTAAGAATTTAAATGATAATATTTTATATGTAGCACTTGGTGAGGATAATGAATATTTATATTCTAATAGTTGTATAATTGATAATATTAATTTTAACTGTGAACTAAGGCCTAAAAAATGTACTGCTAAATTTAGATATCGCGCTAAAGATTATCCTGTTGAATTAGAATATTTAAATAATCAAGAAATTTTAGTGAAATATGATAATATTAAATCAGTCACTCCAGGACAAGCTTGTGTATTATATGATGGTGATAAATGTATTGGCGGAGGGATTATTAAGGAAGTACGAAAGAATAATGAGAAGTTATGGTATTTACTATAACTTTTTATTTTACCACAATTTTACATAATTATTTTTATCAATTATTGTAAGTTTACACTTGACAATGTCAAAGGCTATGATAAAATTATGTATGGAGGGTAGAGTAATATGGAGAATTTAAATAACTTGCTAAATGAGTTGGGGGTTTCGAAGGTTAGACTAGCTAAATACCTGGGTGTTTCAAGGCAAATGTTGTATAATTATTTAGCTTTAAATTCATTAAGTGAATGGCCAAAAGAAAAAGCTACAAAACTTATGAGTTTATTAAATATAAAGGATGAAAAAGAATTAGAAACTTTAACGGTGGATGGAAATTATATTATTGATGTTGAAGGTAGATTAAATGAGGGAGTTAAGGATTCATCTGATCGTGAAATATTAGCTGATTTAAAAGGATTTAATAAGAAAGAACAAGAATTATTAACTGATATAATTAATTTATTAAAAGAAAAGTTACAAGAAGATACAACTAAGGATACTTATAATGCTTATGTTTATTTGTATCATTATTTACAATCAATGGAAACATCTAAAGAACTTAAATATATTCTAGCTTATATGTCTAAATCAATGGGATTTACAGATCCTATGGAATTCGTATTTAATCCTGATCAACAATTTATTTTTGAGAGTATTTTATTCTCCGGTTTAACATTATATAATAATGGTAGTGCTTCTAAAGTTAAGTTAGCAGAATCTCATAAAAGATTTGTTCAAGATATTGAACATAAAAACGAAGAGAAATTAAGTAGAACCCAAGAATTAAATACGGCAAAAGTACAAGCTTTAAGAGAACTTGGGTATACAGAAATAAATGAAGAAAATGCGAAAGAAGTACTAGAAAAAATAGCAGAAATTCAATCTAGAAAAGTATAAAATGATATAAAAATATATCATTTTTTTATTTATTGCATATAATAAAATTGACAACTAATATACATTGTATTGACAATATGATTATAATTGTGTTAATATATAAACATATAAGAGAAGTGAGGTGTTTTTTTATATGAGTAATAATTCTAATATGACTAATATAAATATAAGATTAGATTCTAACTTGAAACAAAATGCTGAACATTTATTTAAAAATTTAGGATTAAATATGAGTACTGCAATTAATATGTTTTTAACTCAAAGTGTTAGAGAACAAGCCATACCATTTAAAGCAAGTATGAATAACTTTAATTCTAGATTATTAGAATCTTTAGTTGAAGCTAATGAATTAATAAGTAATCCAAATTCAAAATCTTATGATAATATTAATGATGTTTTTAAGGATTTAAATTCTTGAAATATAAAATAAAGTTTACAAAAAGTTTTAAAAAAGCTTATAAAAGCGCCATTAAAAGAGGACTTGATGTGGCTGACTTATATAATGTTATTGACAAGTTATCAAAAGGGGAAGTTTTGGATGAAAAATATAGAGATCATCAATTAAATAAAAGCAAACATTTTAATAATGTAAGAGAATGCCATATTAATCCAGATTGGTTATTAATTTATATAATTGATAAAAATGAATTAATTTTAACATTAGTTGATACTGGGACTCATAGTGATTTGTTCAAGTAATAAAGACATTGTAAAATATATAATGTCTTTTTTGTTTTATTATTTTTCATGTATTTTGTATTATATTTTAATTAAATATATAAATAAAGCATTTATATTAAATAATAGTAGTGATATAAAGCATAATTATAATAAGGAAAATACAGTTAAGTCAAATAATAGAGTTAATAGTAATATTAATTCTTTTAATAAAATTACTAAAAAAATAGTAATTAATTTATTTTTTATTAACTTCCGATAATTAATGTTATGTTGACTTCTTATATAAAACGTTTTAAATCTAAAACAAATAATACTATATTAATTAACTATTTTATATTTATATATTATTATTACTTATTACTCTCTTATATTAATTATTATACTATAAATAATGCTTAAACAAAATATTATTTTTTTTTGTATTAATTTATTTAAATTTATTAATATAATATCATCCAGTTATATAATTTAACTATACAAATAATATTCTTTAATATTTAAATGAATTTAAAACAAATTAGATGAATAATTACCCATCTTTTAATATTTAATTTGTTTAAATCATCATTAATTTTACCTTCTTCCCTATTAATTTAAGAATAGGGGAATAATACCCTAATTTTAGAGCACAATAATAGTGGAGGTAATTAAATGAAAAATAATCAAAAAATCAAATGTAATGTTAAAAGTTGTGAATACAACAAATGTGATTGTAATGAATGTGATTTAGAAGAAATTATGGTATCATGCAATAGTGGATGTCAAAGTAATGAAGTACACGAAAAAAATGAAACTATATGCGATAGTTTTAAAAAGAAAGAACAATAAAAAGAATAGGAAAATATAAGCCCCTACTCTTTTTTATTTTAATTGATCTAAGAAACTTGTTCCCATATCAGTTTTAGGAACATCAAAATTATCTGCAATAGTAGCTCCTATATCAGCTAATGTATTTAATATAGGCATTTTCTTAGGCGCTTTAAAGTTTCTTCCGAATATAATAACTGGAACATTTTCTCTTGTATGATAAGTACCTTCAAAAGTTGGATCGTTACCATGATCAGCGGTAATAATCAATAAATCATCATTATTTAATTTATTTAATATTAAAGGTATTTCTACGTCTAATTCCTCAATTGCTGTAGCATAACCTTCTACATTACGTTGATGACCATAAAAACTATCAAATTCACTTAAATTAGTAATACATACTCCTGTAAAATGTTTAGCCATAATATCTGTCATTTTATTAATTGTATCAATATTAGTAGCGGATGCTTTAATTATTTTAGTTATTCCTTCTCCATCTACTATATCATTTAATTTACCAATAGAAATAACACTATATCCATTATCTTTTAAATTATTTAAAACACTTTTCTTTTGTGGTTTTAAAGTATAATCTTTACGGTCATTGGTAAACTTAAATTTACCATTTTTACCTGTAAAGGGTCTTGCAATAACTCTTGCTACTCGCCATTCTTCACGTTCAGTTAATTTTCTAATTTTTTCACAATAAGAATACAACTTAGATATAGGTACAATATCTTCGTGAGCAGCAATTTCTAGCGTAGAATCTCCTGATGTAAAAATAATTAAAGAACCATAATTTAAATGTCTATCCCCTAATTCAGCCAATATAGTTTCACCACTAGTTACTTTGTTACCTATTAATCTTTTTCCAATGTTAGCTTCTATAATATCTATTAATTCTCTAGGAAATGCTTTTTCTGAAAAAGTTTTGAACGGAATTTTATTTTCTAAACCTATAATTTCATAGTGACCAGAAATACTATCTTTTCCAGTATTACTAGGATGAGCAATCGTATAATATGCTTCTACATTAGGATTATCATCCATATTAATTGTATTTAAAAATCCTAGTTTTTTTAAATTTGGAATAAACAAGTCATAATTATCCATGATATGTTTTAATGTATTAGCTCCACTATCATTATAGTTGTTAGCATCGGGTGCTTCCCCTACTCCTAAAGAATCTAATATTAATACAAATATTCTTTTAAAATTCATATTTAAATCTCCTTACTTTTTGCTTCTGGGATGAAAATTTTCGTAATCAGCACGTACTTTTTGATTAGAAATATGTGTATATACTCTAGTTGTACTTATATCAGAATGACCTAATAATTCTTGTACAACACGCAAATCTGAACCATGTTCAATCATGTGAGTAGCAAAACTATGCCTTAATGTATGAGGTGATATATCAATATTAATATTACATAGTTTAAGTCTATGTTTTATCATTTTAAAAAAACTACTTCTACTCAACCCTTTACCGTGATTATTTAAAAACAAATGATCATCACGCTTCATTAAATATAATTTAGGTCGTTTTTCTAAATATTGTTTCATGGAATCTAAAACATATTCTCCAATAGGAATGATTCGCTCTTTTTTACCTTTCCCCATACATCTTACTATACAATTTTCAAAATCAATGTCGTTTAAAGTCAAGTTTAATAATTCACTCACTCTTAGCCCGGTTGCATACATTAATTCTAACATAGCTTTATCACGATAGTCAAATATCGTGTTTAAAGGTACATCAAGTAATCTATCTACTTCTTCAATTGTTAAGACCTTTGGTAGTGCTTTTCTTAATTTAGGACGTTCTATAGAAGAAGCGACATCACTATCAATGAATTCTCTTTGGTATAAAAAACTATGAAAATTCTTAATAGTAGTTAATTTTCTAGCAATAGAAGTAGTAGATATTCCTTCTTTAGATAAGTATTCTAAATAATCTAGTATATCTTTTTTAGTTATTTTAGATACAGAAGATATATTTCTCTTTTTTAAAAATAAATAATACTTATCTAAATCATTGGCATAGGAAGCTACTGTATTTTTAGATAATCGTCTTTCAAATTCTATATACGATAAATATTCTTCTCTATATGTATTATTCATATAATCACCTTATATCTATTAGTATTTTATCACAAATTAATCAATAAAAAAATATTCAATTAGCCTTTTAAAGATTTATATACCGATAATTCTTACGTTAAATTCTAAGTAAAGTGCACAATTATTAAAAAATAATTAGAAATGCTTAAATTACAATAGAAAATGCACAACTGAGCACAAGAAAAAGCAAGAAAATTCGATTAAATTATGACAATTTTAAGAAAAATATATTGTAAAACACATAACAAAAATAGGAATTTTTAAAATTTACAAAAGTAATTGCACAATTCCTTTATTTATCTTTTTAATGCAATTTATTATATAATAAGTAAGCATTAAGTCAAGTTATCATTGACTTAATGCTATGAAAATTGTAATAAGTGA
>CALVYX010000020.1 GCA_944372315.1 uncultured Bacilli bacterium | reverse complement strand
TCCATCATTTGAACCACCATATAGAAATTATATCATTAAAAAAAAAGATCTCCAAGATCTTTTAAGTAAATAACGATAATACGCTATTATAATCTATACTAAATAATATTAATGCAAAAGTAGCAATTAAAATAAATGGTCCAAATGGAATCACATTATCTTTATTTTTTAAATAAACAATTAAGGATAATGGAAGCGCAATTAAGGATGATAAGAAAATAGAAAATGCTCCCAAAATAGGTCCAATAGTAATTCCTACAAAAAACATTAATTTAACGTCTCCTCCACCAAGACTTTCTTTTTTAAAAATGATATTACCTAATAACATAATGACATACATTAATAAGAATAAAAATAATCCTGACAAAAGTGCTTCAATAGAACCTTTGATTCCTTCCCCAGCTAATTTAACTACAAACATTAAAATGCAAAAAAAGAACGTTACTTCATCTGGAATAATCAAATAATTAATATCACTCACTATTACAATTACTAAAAATGATGCAACAATAAGAGCAATGATTAATTCATAACTAAATCCAAAAACAAAATACGAGGTAGAAAATAATATAGCCGTTGTTATTTCGATCATCGGATATATTACTGATATTCTTTCGTGACAACTTCGGCATTTACCACCTTGAACAATATAAGATACAATAGGAATTAATTCATACCATTTTAATTGGTGATTACATTTAGGACAAAAGGAACCTGGACTTACTATGGAAAGATTTTTTGGTATTCTATATCCTACGACATTAAAAAATGATCCAAAAACACTTCCCATAATCCACATAAATACTGTAAACAATATCCTCATAACTACTCCTATAATTGTCCATATAAATCAAACATTGGTAAAATGATTGACATGATAATAAATCCTACTGCTACAGCTAAGAAACAAATAATAATTGGCTCAATTAAACTTTTAATAGTTGTTACTGCATTTGCATGTAATGATTGGTAATGTTCTGCAACTTTTTCCATCATTAGTGCAAGTTGTCCAGTCGATTCACCTGTTACTAACATTTCATAAGCAACAACTGGGAAAGCCCATTCACCTCTAAATGTTTCACTTATTTTAGCACCTTTACTAAGTCCTATTAAAGTACGATTAATGATTCCTTTATAAATTTCATTATCCGATATCTGACTTAATATTTCCATACTATCAGTTATAAAAACACTATGATTTAAAAGTGAAGCAAAAGTTCTTGTTAAGTTAGCTACTTCATTATAGATGATAACATTACCAATAATAGGTAATTTCATATAAAAAGTTTGCATAGTCTTCCTAAACGCTCTAATATTTTTAAAAGACCAATGATAAACTATTAAAACTACTAATATACCTAACGCTAAAGCCCACCAATAATTTGCTAGAAAATTACTAAGATTAATAATAAATACTGTAATCCAAGGTAATTCTGCATTGTTACTGGCAAACATATCAACAAATTGTGGTACTACATACATAACAATGAAAATAACTGCACCAACTGCAACTGTAAAAATTACTGCCGGATAAATAAGAGCCGATAACATTTGCTTTCTTGATCGCTCTATTTGTGTATAATAATCGGCCATTTCATCCAAAGTACCAGCTAAATCTCCAGTCATTTCCGAAGTTTTTACCATGTTGATTAATAATCTGGGAAAAGCATCACCTTGACGTTGTAAAGCCGTAGAAAAATTACATCCTATTACTAACTCATATACCACACGATCATAAATTCTACGTAATTGTGCTTTAGATGTTTGCCTCGCTAAAATACGCATGGAATCGATTAATGGAATCCCTGCTCTTATATAAGTTGCAAGTTGCGTAAGTGAAAAAGATAGATCACTTCTACTAATTTTGTTACCACCAATATTAACATCAACATCCCATTTTGATCTTTGTTTAATACTAATAATTTCATAGCCTTCATTAGTTAAAAAGATCCTAACTGCATCTTGGTCTTCTGCATCAAAAATTCCTTTAATGATATTGCCATTTCTTCCTCTTACTACATATCTAAATGAAAGTAACTTAGGTCTATTTTTTCTTAATTCTTCCTCAACATCTTCACGTTTAAATTCTGTACTTTCTGCTTTTACTCTTGCTAATTCTCTATCTAGTTCAGCACCCTCTAATTTTTTCTCTTTAGGAGCATCTTTTAACCCTCCTACTCCGCCACCGAAAAGATATTTAAAACCTTTTTTAGCATATATTAAAATTGTAATCGGAAACATTAAGATTTTTTTCATTAGCAATCCCCTCTTAGCATATTCTATTAAGATTATAGCATACCTCTTTAGAATTTTAAACATTTTTTATTTCAATTCATATAATAGTGTAAAGGAGGAAGGTATCGTGTTTAATAATGGTCTTAATGGGTTCTATCCTTATCAAAATTATGGTTATAGACCTGGATTATTCTCATCTTTAAGAGGAAAATTCAATTGGTCTGGTATTTTAAATAATACTCAAAAAACACTTAATATTATTAACCAAGCAATTCCTGTTTTTTATCAAATAAAACCTATTTGGAATAATACTAAAACGGTCTTTAGAATAATTGGTGCTATAAAAGATGATGATAAAGGGGAAAAAGTAAAAACTACAAATAAGACAAACTATAATAATAATTATCAAAATAATAATATAAGCACTGATGATAATAGACCTAATTTCTTTTTATAATAAAAAATATGCAATAAACTTTCAACTGTTAAGTTTTTGCATATTTTTATTATTTATCTTCTAACACTTCGATCATTTGTGGAATCATTTGTTTCTTTCTAGATACCACATCTTGTAAAAAGGCTCCTTGTTTGATATCTTCCATATCAAAAGCATCACTCATAATTGACTTAGCTTTCGTATTATAAATAATATAAGAACCATTTCTAATAATATCCGTTATAAATAACGCTACTACTACATAGTTATTATTCATGGATATATTATCTAATAATTTTTGATATTCTACAATGTCTTGTTCTTTATAATCAAAACTTGTAGTAAATATTTGACCTACTCCTATTTGTTCATCATTTACATGGAATAATTTAAAATCGTGATAAATAATTTCTTCTTTTGTTTTATATTTAAGTTCAGATCCCGCTTCAAACATTTCAATTCCATATTTTTTATAATCAATTTCTAAATAATTAGCAAGTGATAATACAGCTTCACGATCTACTTTAGTAGTTGTAGGACTTTTTAATAAAAGTGTATCAGATATAATTGCTGATAACATAATTCCTGCGATATCTTTTGGTATTTCTAGACCACGTTCTTTGTACATTAAATAAAGAATAGTATTAGTACTTCCTACTGCCATATTTCTAAAATTAATTGGTAATGTAGTAGCGATAGTACCTAATCTATGGTGATCAATTATCTCAATTATTTCTGCTTCATCTAATCCATCCACACTTTGCGACTCCTCATTATGATCAACCAAAATTACCTTCTTTTTCTTGCGATCAACTGCATCATTAATTCTAAGCATACCTAAACATTTATTTTCTTTATCAACAATAGGATAATTGGTATGTTTTACTTTACTAGATATTTCGTTAAAATCACTTAAATAATCAAAAATATTAAAAGTAATAGGATTCGTACTCATATTTATAGTATTAACATAATTACTCATACTAATTAATTTAGTAACTTCAAAAGTACTAAGTGGACTTTTTATAATGTTAACTTTATTTTCTTTAGCTAGTTTTAAATGACTTAATTTAATTTCTCCATTGCCAACTACAATAATTAATTTTACTTTTGATAAGACCGCATATTCAATAATACTATGACGATCTCCTACAATTAATGCTTTACTATTATCTAGAGTAACATTATTAACAAAAGTTGTACTACGATAAGACGCTGCCATGATAGAAGCATCTATATTATCATCAAATCGTAATACTTCGCGTCCTTTTAATGTTTTTAAAATATTATCATAAGAAGTATGCAACTTCTTAAAATCACCATCAATTAATTCTCTTGCTATTTCTTTTAAAGTAATAATACCAAGTAATTTTTGATTACTATCCACAATAGGTATTCCACTAGCACTATTTTCTAACATTAAGTTATAACTTTCCATAATGGATGCATGTTCATTAACAAAAAAATTCTTCTTATAATTCACATCTCTAATTTGCAATCTAACATCATTTAAATATTTTGGATGAGCTACTTTAAAATAATCTAATACAAATTTAGTTTCGTTATTTAAATGTCCTAAAACTCTGGGAGAAGCTTTATAATTTTTATGAATTTGATTCATATAATAAGATGCTGTAATCGCTGCTACTACTGAATCGGTATCTGGTTTCTTGTGACCAAAAACATATACTTTTTCCATACTACACTCTCCTTTTTGCCGCTTAGTTGTTATACTATGTTTTCCCACATTTGTCAAATTTTCCTATTATATTTATAATTATAATATAAAAATCTAAATTAAAAAAGTACTAATCATTTAGTACTTAATTTGTTTTTATTACATATGAATTACTTTGTGTACCATTTCCACCTTCTATTATTTCTACTGTTGACTTTAGATTGATGACAGGACGGACTCCATAAGCACCAATTATTCCATTAGCACAAGAGAAAGATCCAGGATTAATAGTACAACCTGTATCCATAGCGAAAGGGGGCATTGTCCAATAATAAGAAGACTTATCATCCATACCATTATTTAAATAATAACTACTATTATTTTTATCCAACACTCCACCTGCATAAGCTACTTCATCTGCTGATATTAGTCCTATTGGGTAATCTAATGCTTTATTTCCTTTTGTACTGCTTGCCGTTATATATAAGTCATTTATTTGAGGACATGAAAATTGTGGTGTTTTATTAATACCTAATCTTTCATATACGCCATAATACATTTCATAATTATAATCATCACCATATCCAGTCCCGCTATATAAACTTCTATCTCCGCAAAATCCTGAGTCTGCTATATATGTGGAATAATTCTCCAATAAATTCTCTTCATACCATGTATCTATACCTCTTTTAATCCGACTGTCGTTTATATTAGAGTGCGTATCAGCATAGTTATCACTACCAGCTATTCCATACATATATCCTATATATGCATGGTCAAAAAGATTATCATTAAAAGCATCCAAAGTTATTGTTGCATCTAACTCAATTGCATCGGGTGTCTCACCTTGATAAATAAGTCTCACTGAGCTATCTTCATTAATTCGAATAATTTTCCAGTAAAATCCTGCAAAATTGACATAATTGTTTTCTACTGCTCCTCTAAAGTAATAGGTTGTTCCATTGTTTTCTGTATTGGTACTTGTATAATATAATCCTTTGGTTCCATCTTCTTCACTTGTTTTACTAAAATCTATACTAGAGTCACTTTGTGGTATATTATCACTTAATATTTGATTTACCAATAGTATTGGTTCTTCTATTTCTGGATCACTTGGTGTTAATGGTTGTCCAGTATCTTGAATACAATCGATGTTCATTATAATCTCTTTTGTTGTATTACTTGGCATCGAGGTTACATTATTATCAAATTCTACTATTATTTTGAAAGTCTTACTTGTCTCCTTTGGCAATTTCTCTTGATTTTGTATTCCTTCTAATGTATACACTATTGCACTACTTCCATTTGCTTGAGCCCTTACTTCATTTATTACGGCATCTAGTGTTCCATTATTAGTTACTGTAATACTATATTCTATCTTATCCCCAGGCTTATTTAATCCTGCATTAAATGTGGCACTTGTATCATTATAGGTTGGTTCAGTTATATTATAAGCTGTTCCTGTTATACTACTAGTGATAGAGGTTATTTCTATATTCCAAGTACTAGTAATATTACCTGTTCCGTTGATATTTAATGTTGTACTAAATGCTGCAAATCCTATTACCATTATTAGTATTGCTACTATCATTACTCACATTACTATCTTTTTCTTATTTTTATACATAGCACCACTCCATTTTAGTTTATCCTATATATATATTATAACCTTAATCAATAATTTTGCCAATTAAAATAAAATCATTACATAAAAAAAGATCTTAATTAAATTTCTTTACATAAAGATCTTCTTTTTTTCCTTCTTTATATTCTTCTAAAGTTAAATGATTATCATGAATATATTTAGCATATTTTCCAACATATCTTAAATGCCATGGCTCATAAATATAACCAGTGATAACCTCTTTTTCTTTAGGATATCTAATAATAAATCCATATTTATAAGCATTCTCTTTTAACCAAATATATTCAGAATCATTTTCATCAATATTATAATGAAATTCCTCCCCTCGTACAAAAAAATAGTCAATAGCAAGTCCTGTTTGATGTTCACTAGCTCCAGGAGGAGCAACATGAGCTAAAGCTTCCTCTAGTCCTTCTTCTTCTATGTAATGTCTTAACACTTTCTCTTGATAACTATAGCTTCTATATCCACTACTAATATCTAAATCAAATCCATACTTTTTAGCATCACGCTTTAATAACAACCAATGATTTAAAGCTATTTTTTCAACTAATATTTTTCTATTTGGATCTACACTTCCCTTTACTCGAGGTTCTATTTCAATTAAATTTTTTGGTTTATAATTTTTATCAAGCCTATTTTCTTTATTCACTAATTGTAAGTAATCCATCATCTATTCTCCTTAAATTAGTATCCATTATAGAATATAAATAAAGTTCTACTGGTTTATGTAATTTTTGATATAAATAATCCCCATACCCTTTTAACTGTTTGGAATAAGCATCATCTATAATATTTTTAGTTTTATAATCGACTACTACTACTTTACTATCATATTCTAAAACTAAATCAATAATACCATGACTATTATTATTAATAAATTCATACTCTTTATAAATTTTAGCATTTTTAAAATCTAGTCCACTATTTAAAAATGCTACTATCTTATCTTTATATATAGATTCAATTTTATCTAAGTTAGGATTTTTAAAATCTACTATTTCTAACAAATAATGTAAATATTCTCCAAGTTCTAATTTTTCTTTATCATTTTTATCAAGTGCTTTTGTTAAAGTCTTAGAAAAGTGTATTTTTTCCATTTCCTTATTTGGTATATCAAGTTCTTTAAAAATCAAAGATTCTCTATTATCAATTAAATACTTATCATAATCTTTTTTACTTATTAAATTATAATCTTTAGTAAGCCCTAATTTAGAAATATCAATATTAATTATATAATCTTTTATAATACTGTAAACACTATTTAAAATATCTTGGAAAGAGCGATATCCTTCCCTTATATAATTATCTACTATAGTATTTATATAATTATTATTATCTGTCATACTTCCAACTAAAACCATTTTCTCTTTTGCTCTAGTAAGTGCCACATAGAAAAGTCTAATTTTCTCACTTATTTCTTCCTTAATATACTCGTCTTTCAACAAATATTTATAAATAGTATTAGCTATTCCTTCTTTAAAATAAGGAGTAATAATACCATAAGTATTAGAATATAAAAACTTTTCTTTTAAATCACTGATATTAAATTTAGCATAAAGTCCTGAATAATAACAAATATGATATTCAAGTCCTTTTGATTTATGAATTGTCATAATTTTAACACTATCACTATTATTATCACTCATACTTACTTTTATATCATAGTCATCCGTAATTAAAGTATCTAAATAATTATAAAAATCTATTATAGAATATCCTACATTAGATAAGTTTGAACTAAGATCAATTAAGTATTCATAACGAATCATTCTAGATGATATATCTCCTACTAAATTAAGATGTTCATAAATTTTAAACTTTTCAATAATAAGTTCTAATAATTCACGAGGGGTTGCTAAAGAATAGTTAGGTAGTATTTCTAAAACAATTTGCATAATACTACTATCTAAATAATTACCTTTATCTAAATAATTAAAAATTTCTTGGTCAGTATAAGAAAATAGAAAACTTCTAGCAATGCTTGTAAAACTATATGTAAATTCTACAGAAGAATAATTCTTATTATAAGTATTAATAATTAACGATATTATATTTTTGATAATTAAAGTATCTATTTCATTAGTTATTGAAGTATCTGTATATTTGGTTAGTGGTATTTTTAAATAACCAAAGATCTTCTTATATAAATCAAATTTAGAAGTTCTATCCATTAAAATAACAAAATCATTATAAGTAATGTCTCTTAAGACTCCTTCATCTTTATCAAATACCTGATATTTATTAGTTATTTTTTCTTTGATATCATTGGCGATTGTAAATATTTCAATCTCTTCTTTTGTAAATTCTAAATCTTTGGAATATTCATAATTAAGAATTTCAAAATTATTATTTTGATTAGTAGAGCCCTTTTCAATATAAGAAGTATTTCCAAAAATCATTTGATGATCCTCTTTATAATTAGCTCCTCCTATATCATCATCCATGATTAAATTAAATACTAAATTAATATTATCTAAAACTTCGCATCTAGAACGAAAATTTTTATTTAAGTCTATTTTATATCCTCCATGATTACTAGAATAATTATCATATTTATTTTTAAAAATATAAGGATTAGCATTTCTAAATCGATAGATAGATTGTTTAATATCTCCTACCATATAGACATTATCATTTTCGATTAATGATATAAAATCTTCTTGTAAATCACTAGTATCTTGATATTCATCAACCATGATTTCTTTGAAGTAATATTTTAATTCATCTCTTACTTCATTATTTTCTCTTAGAACTTTAATAGCCATTTTACTAATATCTGTAAATTCATATAAATTATTTTTATCTTTAAAATCATTTAACTTATTATCAAGTTCTAAAATTATTTTAATAATAATATTAACATAATCTTTAGTTAAATTAATGGATTCTTTTATTTCATCTATACTATCAAAAGTTAAAATATTATCAATGTCTTTTAAAGTAGAGTTTATTTGCTCTTTTATTGCTTTAGCATCATCTTCACTTCCTTTAGGTAAATTAGGTAATTTAACAGGAAAAGAAGCCTTTATTTCATTATAATTACTAGCTTGCAATAAACTGTTTAAAGACTCGTATAAATGATTTAAATAATCACTATCTACAAAAGAAGAAATATCATTTAGATTTTTATTTATTAAACTAATTTTTCTCCTAATTAAATCAGTAAATAACGAAATATTATGATTTATATAATAATCATTATAAAAATTATCAAGATAACTTTTTAAATATTCTTCTTTATTATATTTAAGATCTAATTTAGAAGAAATAGATATAATATATTTTTTGATTTCTTCATCGTCTTTAATGCAAAAGTTGCTTATTAACTTTTGAAATAGTGGATCATTACTTTGATACAACTCTTCAAATATTTCATTCATAAATTTATTCTTTTCTAAATAGATCACACTAGCATCAATAATAGATACATCACTAGAAATATTTAATAAATAATGATATTTTTTTACTACAGATAAAGCATAACTATCAAAAGTAGTAATATAACTACTATCGATATATTCTAGTTGTTTAGAAAGCGATTCCTCCTTACTAATCTTCTTTCTAATACGTTCACGCATTTCAAAAGCAGCTGCTTTAGTAAAGGTCAAAATTAATAATTCGTTAACATTTACACCATCTTTTAATTTTCTTAAAACACGTTCCGATAAAACAGCTGTCTTACCACTTCCTGCTCCCGCAGAGACAATAATATTGCTACCCTCTTTATCGATCGCTTCTTGTTGTTCCCTGGTCCATCTAGGCATTATTATCACCTCCTAAAAAACTAAAATCTTTATATTCTTTCAAATTCACAATATCTTCTTCTCTCATATAGCAAAGATCTTTAAACTTACAGAAACTACACCCTACATTATTTAGCCCTACTCGTTTAGGATTAATATCAAATTTAGCATTTAAAATATCACTAATTGCTTCTTCAATTTTATTATTTACTAAAGAAATTAACATTCTTATTTTCTCATCTTCAATCACTTTAGCATAACTATAAAATCCTTTACTAGATATCTTCATACTTTTAATAAATTCACTATTTTCATAAGTTGGATCAAATCTTGCTAAATTACCTTCAGAAGCAGTACTATATCCAATTAATTTTAAATTATCTAGTTTTTGTTCTAAATAAGTTTTATTAAAACTTTTATTAATTTCTCCATGAAGAATTTTTTGCAAATAGAACCCAACAAAAACAGGATTATTAAATAAATTACTATATTTAACTAAATATAAATATACTGGTAATTGCATATCAATACCATAAATAGTATTAAATAAATTAGTATTAGGATTACCTGTTTTATAATCAATAATCGCAATTAAATCTTTACCATCGACATTCTTATACATTAATTTATCCACTATTCCCATGAAAGTAATTGGAATATCTCTACTCTTGTCAATATAGATTTTTTTTTCTAACATATAATTAGTGAGTCCAGTATTCTTATGTAATCTTTTTACTTCTTCCATAATTAACTTTAATTCTTCTTTTAATTTCACCAAGAAAAACTTCTCATTCACTAATAGTTCTTTCGTTTGAAGATAACTGTCCCACTCTTTATTAAAATCAAAATCATCATCAAAACATTTAGATAGAAGATAATGAAATAAATTTCCAACAAAGGTTTTAAAAGTCTCTTCATATTTATCTAGTTTTAAAATATTAGCTATATAATATCTAAACGCACAACGATAATAATTATCTATAGTTGAATAAGATAAAAGTAATTTAGAAGATATTTTATTTAAAAGTGATTCCTTAGTAATACCAGTAAATTTATTACTATATTTCATATAAGAGATATTTAAGCTATGATAATAAAGATCTAAGTTATAATCTTTTATATCGTATTTGATTAAATCATCTAGCATTTTACCTAAGAAAATTTCACTATAACTTTTAGAATAAATAGTATTTATTTCTCCTTTATCTTCTTTCATATTTAACTCTTGAATTAAGTTGGATGGATAAAATTCATCTTTCATACTTTTTAGTTTATAAGTTATTGTTAAATGATTAATACTTTTCATGTTTTTAATAAAGGATTCTTTAGAAAAAGTATTTTTAACGTTAGTTAAATCAAGCTCTACTTCCTCTTTTAAATTATCACTAATATAATCCTCATCTTTATTTATTGTTGGAGCATTACCTTGGTTAAAATTCATTAAAAATACGTACTCATCATGATCAAAAACATTATTATTAAAAGGTACTACTTCCACATAGTTTTCTAAATTAAAATTAGATATTTTAGTAGTTTTTAAATCATATATAATAGCTTCTTTTATACTAGAAAAACTAAATTTAGAATCAATGTATTTATTACAAATATTAATTATTTTATTATAAATGTTAATATTATCATCATCTATTACGATATCTTCATTAAACTTGTTTAGTACTTCTTCTAGAGTAGAACTGTTATTTAAAATATCTATAAAATTAGTGCAATATATAGTTGAGAAAATAGATTCATCCATGGTTACTTTTATTGGGATATTATAAAACCTAGATAAAGTTAAAAAAGCATGATAATAACTACTATCAATATTAGTTATTTTTATTTTATTGATATCTACTTTATTTTCTATTAAACGAGATATTTTATCTAAAACAAAATTAACTTCATCAAAAATAGTATTCAATGAAAAAACACACAAATCTTTTTTGTAATTATAGAATTTATCAATCATGGTAACATTATTAAATTTACATAGCATTTTCTTATTAAAGTTATCTAAGTAATCATATCCATATACTATTATCTTTTTATTATTAATAAAATCAAAGAATAGAGGATCCTCTTTCAAAAGGAAAGCTGATTTTAACTCTTGTTTTAAAGTTACTAAATTATTCAATTTATTACTGGAATATTTCTTATCACTTACATAATACATATTGTCCAGCAATACTTTACTTACTTCATATTTATAATGATAATTATCCATTAAATATAATATTGCATTACTATCATAGTCAAAGTATATTTTTTTCTTAA
>CALVYX010000019.1 GCA_944372315.1 uncultured Bacilli bacterium | reverse complement strand
TACCAGAAGCATATGCCATATACATTTTTGAAGCCTGAGGCGAAGATGTTTTATACAATTTTATATTTCTGGAATAACCATTTACTGTATTTCCAGATGTATCCATCCATGAAATTGGTGTGTGCATAATTGTGGCATAAGCGGCCGTAACAGTGAAATTTTCTGGTATATTAAAACATATATCAACTGCTGTTTTCATTATTGAATACCCAGCATTCCATGTATCATAATTAAATCCCATTAATCCATAACCGTTGTATTCTTTTTGAGAAACAAATTGCAAATTAGTTAAAAGTCCATTACCACCAACAACTACATTTCCATTTTGCAAATAGATATTACCTGTGAATTTACCATTTACTGCTTCAATTGAACCGTCTTCTAATACTTTAAAGTTTTCATTGGCAGTTACTATACCTTCTAAAGTAATCTTTTCAGCATTTATCTTCGCTTCTTCACTGGTTAAGTTAATAGCTGCTATTACTTCATCTTCATCAACTTTTTTAGACACTTCTAAATTGATACTATTGGCTGTTTGGGTAATTGCACTATTCATTTCAACTTTAGTAGCAAACACTTCTGTTAAATCGCTTTCAGTTCCATATTTAGCATAATATTTTAAAGTTTTATCAAAAAACGATTCCAACCATATTTTGTTATAACCGGTTGAAATTGGAATATTTAACTCTCCTTTATCCTCTTCAGTAGGAGTAGTTAGTGCATAAAAACTACCATCTTCATTAACACCTACTCGACGAATTATTTTAGCTTGTCCATTTTCAACAACAAATTCATCATAGACATTAGCATTCCAATAATGAAGATATGTTAACGGTAACCATAGTTTATTTTGATTACCTTCTTCATCTTCAATAATTAAGAACGAATCTAAAGGATACAAATCATTTGATGGATATAAATCGTCTCTAGGATATAACAAACTCATTTCTCCTACAATTGAGAATTTAATTAAGTCTGATGCTATAGCATCTTCAATTATTAATGCACTATTTTGAGTTTCTTCTTTAGTTAAATCAGCAACTTGGGATATTTGCTGAGAAATGGTATCTATATCTTGTGTGATTGTAGTTGTTTTTTCTGACCTATCACCTATTTGTGATACAACAGATTGAATTTGTTGAGTATTTTTATTTGCAATAATATAAGTTTGATTAATCTTTTTATCGGTAGTGCTAGCCGCAGTATAATCAGTTGTGCTTTCCTCTGGCATTTCAGTATAAATACATTCCTCAACACCTTGAGTAAATTCTATCTCGTTATTAAAAACATAAGAATTATACGTGGTGTTATTTGTTGTTATAGATACTTTATCAAGAGGATTAAATCCACCGTACCCAACTAATTCCAAGTCGAATATGTCATACTCTATACCATATAAAGCATTATATAATTCATCCAGATAATCACTTCGGTTATTGTCATTCATTAATTGATTATCAACTATCTTATACTCATTCCAACTAGTTAAAGTTTCATCTCTTTTGTATATATTATCAGATTCGCCAGACCTAGACAAAACAACACAATTTATAGGGCCAAAGTGCTCTCCTAAATCAATATTTTGATTTTTCAATAAATCATCATCAACCAATATTGCTGATGTTCCTAATGAACACTTTTCAATAACGTTATTACTACATCTAAATAAGGATCCAGTAGCATTGGCTATATCATCAAATACATCGCGATATGTATAATTAATACCCTCATATATATCCATATTAATTGTCCTAGAACCATTCGGTAAACTAGTTATATTAGTTGTATATCCACATTCTAAACATAATTGCTTAAAAAAATCCAATACTGTAGTTGGATAGGTTATTGTTATAGGTTGATAATCAACCATTGCTTTTAAAAATCCATCATACATTGTGTGCTCATAAACTTTATTACTTGCATCAAATGATGGCTTTTCTTTTAAATAAAATGGTCCATAAGTTTTTGTTGCATTTGTTCCATTATAAGTAACAGTATTTTGAAAATATATCGGAACATCTGGAAGTTCATATTTTAATTCAGCATTTAATCCTACCATTACCGAACCAGTAAGAGGAGCGTTAAAATATAATTTAACGCTCTCAATATCATCTCTATCTATTTCTACTTTAGCATTATTTGAACCATAATAATAAAATTTAGGATGTATTCTCTTACCTGGTTTTTGCATAATTTCATAGTAAGTCACTACATATCACTTCGCCTTTCGATGGCTGTTAAAGAAAAAGAAAAAGGCTTATATTTCTTAGAATTAAGCCTTTCTGCAGTAATAGCAGTACCATAAAAGTCTTCTGTTTTATTATTGCCAGTTTTTGTATCCGTGAATGTAACATCTTCAATAATAGGATTTTCAATGGCATTTCTTATTTGTGTAAGTTCTGCTTGAGTAGTTTCGCCGATAGATATTTCTATCTTATCAAACCATCCAATAAATGTTCCACTATATTTACCACTATTAGTATTTCTTCCAGCATCACTAGCCCATAATGGCTCTATCGAATGTTTTGGATTAGATAACATTTTAGGTAATTGATTTATGTTAACTGCCATTAAGATATACCTCCGTTTCTTGAAAATTCTTGGCCATTCATTATTTGCTTAATATATTTTGCTAGCAAACGACCATCTATATAATTATTTAATTGAATGTTAAGAACAATCCATTTAGCTATTTCTTGACCTAACCTGCGCATTGTATTTTCATCAGTTAATGGCAATATTCCTTCCGCTCCGGCTTCACCAGCAAAGACATTATTGCCTACAGGAACACCACGTTGAGGAACATCAACTATACCACCAGTAGCTGCATAAGTCGGTTTAAATCTTGCAATCTTAAACTCAGATAACGTAGGTATAGTAAATCCAATATACTTACCGATACTATTAATTCCTTTTATTATTGCGTTAACGCCATCTACAACAAGAGTATTAACCAAATATTCAATACCGCTAATCATGAAATTAATAAGTTTAGTAACTGCATTTATAGCACTATCAACAAACGTTTCAATTGCTGGACCTAAATCTCTAATAAATCCAAGCAATGATCCTAAAACACTATTTACCAAACTTCCAATAGCATTTAATATATTTACAAGACCATTTCCTACCGCATTTATAACATTCGCAATGCCATTAAAAATAGTACCAAATAGTCCACCAACACTATCAATTATAGGTGGTAAAACAGTGCCTAAAGCATATATTAAATTCTCAATCAATATCCCTATCGTTTCTAAAATATCACATAAACTAGGTGCAATTTGTTCAATAAAATCTCCAACTGCATCTAAAATAATTGGAAGTGTTGCTGCCATAACCAATAACACCGCTGATATTGCTGCTATCAAAATACTAAATGGTACTAGACCAGCAGTCATAGATGGTCCCAACAACACAATAGACCCCATCAACCCTATTATTGTTACTAATACTGTGGCCATAAGCCCTATTACATCAGTTAAAGATAAGCCGTTATCAGCAAACGTATCCATTAAATTACAAACAGATTGTAACACTAGTGCTAGTCCAGCAAATATTACTGCTGCAGCTGCTATACTTTGCCAGCTAGGTTGGAGTAAAGTCATTGCCCCCATTAAGACAATGAAAGCCGCCGCAACTTCGACTAAGACTATTCCCAGTAATCCTGCAACTTCACCTAATGTCATTCCACTTTCTGAAAAAATATCAATTAATTCAGTAATAGAATCTATCACTAGTGATAATCCACCCAACAATGCAATAGCTTCTGCTGCTCTTCCCAAACTATTGAAAAATTTAGTAAAATCAGTTGACCCTTTTGTTACAGATTTACCTAAACCAGTTATCCAACTAGTTATAGTTTTTATTATAGATAACGCACCAAGGGCACCTACAACTATCATTATGCCACCAGCAACTAATCCGTACTTATCTATAATGTTTTGGAAAAATTCAATTATAGGTTTACCAAATTCAGCAATTTTTTCTAACCACGCAGGAGGTTCAAAATCTTCCATATTTGATAAATCCACTGATGGTCCTACTATACTTCCACTATTACTAGAATTATCAGATAATTGATTTATCTCATCAAACCCACTCAATGATTTATTTAATTGCTTTGCAGATTGATTTGCCTTTTTAAAATTCTTTTCAGTCGCGTTAGCAAATAGATTTACATTAAACCAGGCTTGAGCAAGATAATTAACATATTGAAGTAAAGTATATACCCATCCTACTATTCGCTCTATTACTGGCTCTAAAGTGCTTGCTATAGCAAATTGAATATATTCTACATCTGCAGCTAATTGATCATTGTATCCAGTTAACGTACTAATTGCATTTCTTATAAATCCATAAGCACTTTCAACTGCAAATACGGCCAAAGCCCATTTAGCAACTTGTTTTATTGTTCCACCAATTTTTTTTGTAGAATCATCAATTGATTTATTAATATTCTTATGTGATTCTTCTATTGCATCATATTGTCTCAAAGATGCATTCATTTCATCAATTTTAGAGTTCCACTCTTCTTGCTTAGTTTTATTTCGTTGTAATTGGCTTTCTATATTTTTTAATTCATTAACAGCTTTAACATATGAATCGTTAGCATTTAAATCATTTAATCTAGTTTGAAAGTCAGCATCTATTCTAGATTTATTTTGCTGACTAACATTGCCACTAAATCCAGATGCAACATCCATTGCATCTAGGTATTCTTTTTTGAGTTTATCCAATTTTTGTTGATAAGACTTTTCATTTATATTAACTTCTGCTTCTAGTTGAAGTTTTTTATTAGTTAACTTTTCTTCTTCGTTTTTAAATTTTTGAAGTTCTTTTTTAGTTTGATTTAAATTTTTCTTCAAATCAGAATTATCAATTCTAGTTTTGATGTTTAAGTAACCATTCGTTTAGTCACCTCTTTTCATAATTTCTTCCCAGTATTTATCTAATTCTTTTTCACGAGCTGTTTTTTCGCGTTTTAATGCCACTTGTTTTTTGGCTTTTTCCCATTTATCTCTTTCTTTTCCTTTTTTTCCTGATAATGGTTCTTCTCTAATCATTCTAACTCGACTTAATACACTATCATCAGTCAATCCTTCTAATGCATCATGAAATTTCCACCAATGCATATCTGTACTATCTAAATCAATATTGTAATCACTCATGAAACTAGTTTTAATTTTTCCCATATCTTGATTGAAATCCATACTAGGTTCTTCATCACTATTTTCTATGTCCTCAGGGTTCTTTCCGCATAAAAGATACTTTGTTAATAGTTTTACGATTTTCTCGTTATTTTCAACATCTTTCATTGCCTCTTCTCCCAAAAGAATATAAATTATAGCATGTGTTTTTTCATAATCGCATATAGAGTCATCTCTAAATATATTTTCACATCTTAGCGCATCCCAAAAACTGGTATTTATTTTATACCTTTTTGTTCCAACTTCAATGTATTCTGGATATTTATTCATCTTTTAATACTTTTTCATCATGTGATTTATATTTAGTTATGATTTTATTTTGAATACTATCAACATTGACTTTAAGAAGTGGCATAATCGGTGCCAACATTTCTGATAAATCATCTAGCATAGTTAAATATCTTTTACTGCCAAATATTTTATCAAATCCGTTTTCTCCCAAAAACAAATTCATTGCTTCTTCAATAGATTTATAATACTTTTTCAAAGCATCCATTTTTGCTTTTTGATTTCTTGTAATATAATCATTAATTTTTACATCTTCCTTTTTATTGATAATTACTAATTCAGATTGTAAAGTCTTTCCGGCCTTTTCGCACATAGTAATTGCTTTACTATAGTTATCAATTAAATTTATATCCTCTAAATCAAACTCGATAAAGACCTCATGACCGTCCTTATCTAACTTTACATTTCCATCTTCATCTTTTATACCAATTCTAACAATGTCTCTTTTCTTAATATTAATATATTCGTTCATTTTTCCTCCTTATATAAAAAATAAGGGTAAGATTATTCTTACCCCTAAATTAAGCACTAGCTTCGGTAAATGTTGGGACTCCACTCGCAATAGTAGCAGTGCCTTGTGTAGGGTCGCCATTAACATTAATTTTAAATCCAATGCTAGGAGTAGCTCCACCATCGCCACCATATGAACTGATGCTAATTGAGCAATTGAACTTTTGTGCTTTGAAGCTTCCATCATCATCAGTATCATATTTATCAATTAATAAAACAGTTGTTTCTGCATCCGTACCAGTAGCAAGATTATATCTTAAACCATTAATATAATCATATACTTGATCACCGTAGATACATTTCATTTCTCCATCTAATGAAACAGCATAACTATCTACTGTTGTAGTTGCGTTTTCATTTATGATATATGTTTCACTGGTTTCAGTAGCCTCATATGAATATGATCCTGTGGTCATACCATTACCTACTAAAGCCCATGATTCACTAGAACCACTTGGTTCAATGTTTAAGAAAGCCATTATTTCACTTCTTTTTACAAACTTACTCGTTAAATTCCTCCTTTTATCTTAAGATAATCAAATTTACAACTAATCCTATAAATCGCTTCATTAGAATTTGTTGCAAAAATATATCCATTAGTTGTAGCACTAATGGACAATGGTTGAATACCATCAACCGCGGGATAAATATCATTATCATCATTATTTTCTAACCAATCCCTAAATTTTTCAAAAAATGCCGAATTATCAATATTATTTTTCACTTCATCATTCCAATAGAGTTTGGCATCGAAACTAAATAAAAATTGCATTTCTTTGTCCCCATTTAAATATGTATTCACAACAGGATTATAAGCAGTGCTTTCATTTACTGAATATGCTTTAACTTTATCAACTAAATAATTGACATTTAGAGCGGTAAATTCATCTAAATAAGGACAAGTTGCAATGTAATCCCTAATTTTTTCAATCATAGTCTATCAATCTCCTTTTGGGCCTCTCTTAATATATCATCAAAGTTCTCACTTGCTGTTCTTTCAACAAAGTGTGCACCCCTATCTGGGCCACCATGATAATTAAGCGATTCATTACTTGGAACTTTACTAGTATTTGGTCTACTCCAAAAACCATAGTTTTCATTGAAAAATGCTCCTTTACCAGTAATAGGATCTACATACTTAATACCTTCATTCATATAATGCGCATAAGGAGTTTCAACTGTTACTAATCCCCCTTGCGGATTTCTAGTATTAGCAATCATTACTCCACTATCTCGCGGCATTTTAAGCCTCATATAATGAATAAAAGATGTGTCTACTATCTTCTGAGTACGGCCATTTTCATTTAGACCAAATCTATCCATTATTTGTTGTTGGTCTGGTAAAAATGCTTCTATTTCAAAATCCATCATTCACCAGTTATTGCAAAATGTTGCATGTCATCACTACCATAATCTTTAATAGCTATATTTGTTATTTTTAAGCATTCATAGTCATCTAAAATTGTAGTAATTGTATCAACATTATCAACAATGCCTTTTACCAAATAATCACCATTTTGAAGTGTCCAAGTATCATCTTCTCCAGCAAAAGATTTAGGATTAACATATCCTCTTTCACTCATTAAAATTCGCACGATTAAACCATCGGATTTTACTAATTGTGTATCAGATATACTAATTCCACTATTAGAACTCCAAAATCCTTTAAGATGATGTACCTTATATTCATTTAATTTTGTACTCTTATTAAAATATTTATTAATAACAGTTATATCCTTATCGAACACAAGGCATTCCTCCATATAGAAGTCCCGTGAAAAACAGGTATTGCTCTACAATTTTATTTATTTCTTTTGTTATCTTTTCATCAGATGATAAAGATAGTAAATCATTTAAAGTAATTGCACTGATATTTCGTGAATAGTCGCCCACCTTTTCAGATGTAATTATTTTTTCATTACCATTAACAATATTCTTTATTTTTTCTTTTTCAGTAAATTGGTTATATAAAATATCTGCTACGGAGCAAGTAGCATCTTTTACTTCACTTTCAAAATTAGTAATATCTCTATTTTGAATCCGTAATCTAACTCCATAACTTGCCCCTTTAGCAAACTTATCAAAATTTTCTTGAGGGATTAAATTCCCACCAAAATTATCTGTGTAGTAGCTATAATCTATATAACTATCCGTTTATATCCCTCCAATCGTTATCTACTCAGTAGCAGACCATACTGCATATAAAGTAGTATTATCAGTTGGTGTAAATGGACTAGATACTGTTGCACTTTGTGCTGTAGAAGTTTTTGCCCAACCTAAAAAGTTTGGTTTATCTTCGGGACCAGTTAATCCCGTACCATCACTTAAAGTAATTGGTGTTCCAGTATAAGTAACTGGCTCAATAGTCCCAGTACCACCATTAGCATCATAAGTAACTACATAACTTACGCTGTTACTTTTTTTTTTACAATAATTTGTTCAGGACTAACAACTCTCATAGCAGTGTTATATTCTACTTGAGCTTTAGAACCAGCAAAGTTTTCACTGTCAATTAGTCTATATGTAGCAAAGTTATCTTCAAGTTTGAATGCTTGGTAATAACCACAAATCATTTCTACATCAGTTAAGTCAACAGTTTTTAATGTGCCACTGTAATCATAATATTTAGCTCCTTCTTTATCAAATGAATTACATTCGATAATATCAAGGCCAAACCTTTTAATTAATTGAGCACTAATAATAGCTGGATCTTCAGTAGATTTTAATCCTAACACCTTTAAGGCAGCTGCATATACTGCGGTGCTAGCAAGCAAGAAATTTGCTTGTCCGTGATTATCTTTTACTTCTTTTCTCATAGCAATAATATTTGCTACAACATTATCTTCATCAGTTTCAGTTGTATCAGCCAAAACAGTACCTTCATTAACCATACACGCAAGAGCAGAATATCTTCTTCCTTCTTTAGTAACATTTAATGCATTTGCTAAATATGCTTCGCCAGCATTAAATCCAACTGCTGCTGCTTGTACTCCATAAATTTTTCTTGATTTTTGGAAGTTATTATTGTATGAAACTTGAATTAATTCATCTTTTGCAGTTTCATCCGTAAAATCTCTTCCTGGTGTACCTGGTTCTACTGCATTACCATCATTTAATTTATGTGCATAGTAACCACCCGCAGGACCTTCTACAATATCTTCACTGAATGTAACATTTGGAATTAAAACTTCATCAGTGTATAAGTTTGGTTCTATTGCTGATAAATATTCTTCATCAACATATTGATTTCCATATTTTGCCGTTAAATCACCTCTCCTTAATTATTTTTTGTAATATGGATTATTAGCATATTTTTTATCTAAATATGCTTGTTTGTCACTAACACTTTTGTTAGCATTATTTTGAGGTATACCTGTACTGTTTGGAGTTTTAGTTTCATTATTAACTAAATATTGAGAATTTTCTTTTAAATAATTTTTTAAATTTTCCTCAAAATCTCCATCCATTAAAGATACCTCAGATAAAACAAATTTTTGAAATTTAGAATCAACACCAGCATTTGCAACTACTGATTTGTTTTCCGCATATGCTAAATTATTTTTTAATTTTTCATTTTCTTTTAAAATGTCCGCATATTTTTCTTCTTTTGTCTTTTGACTTTCTTCCCATTCCTTGTATTTTTTCATGTCAACACCTTCGTACTTTTTAGTCACTTTATTTACTTCTTTAAGTACCATTGCATTAACTTCTTCTTGAGTAAAAGTCTTTTCTTCTGTTTTTGCAACAGGTTCAGCTCCTGTCCCCTCAGTTTTAATTTCAGTCTGAGTAACTGAGTTTTCGCCTTCTTCTCCGCTATTTTCTGCAAATCGCTGAATATTCAAAGGCATAAATGTTTTTTTCATATCTCCTCCGTTTTTATTAAGGGTAACAAAGTAATTCCCTCACCTTGATTTCTTTTAAAGCCTAACCAAGTAAAAGGCAAAATAAAAAGAACATATTTCTATGCTCTTTAGTGCGTTTATAAGCACTGTAAGTCGCATTTAAGAAAAGCTAGGAGTCGAACCTACAAGATAGCATCCAATGGCTATGCCTCCCTTAAATGCGACTTACACTACCTAAAAAGTAGTGTTATCATTGTTTTGCTTCAAATTTTTATACATTTCGTCAATTTCTTTTATAAATTCACTTTCTTGATTTGTATTTTTGTTATTGTCATTGTCAAAATAATTTCCCTGTCTTACCAAAAACTTATCACTTTCAGATAAATTAGCATATTGCCTAATTTTTTCTTCTTTAGATAACATCATCCAATCTTTAAAATTTAACATTATTCTACTTCCTCCAAGTTAATATTTATTTTACCATTTTTTTGATTATAATCAACAATTTTAAACCTCGTATTTCTTTTAAATAGAATTTCTTGTTCATTTTTATTCAAAGACGATATATTTTTACCAGTTTTTGATAAAATTCTAAATTGTAGTTCAGCTGTATCATCATATACAATTTTACTTGATGACACATATGAACTCCAACTTCCGATTAAATCTTTATTATTAAACACACTTAATATTTCATTTAAATGATCCTGATTTTTTATAAATACTGACCTATTAACATATCCTTTATAGTTGGGGATTTTATCAAGGGCATTATCAATATGTTTAACTAATGTCTCTTCTTCTGTTGTTAAAGGAGTATTTGTATATAGCTTTTCGTTTATTTTATATGAGTCACTACTAATATATTGGTTTAATGCTTGTTTTTCATCTTGAGTTAATTTTACATACCAATTTGGATATCTTTGAGCAACATATTCTCTAGTATAGTCTCTTCTTAGGTTATGTTCTTCAGTAAAATTCTTTAATCTGCTTTGCCATTCTCTAACCTTATCTGTACATTTATTATATTGATCAATGTTGTCCGAACTTTTCCACACCTCGGCTTTTCTTTTCCATTTTCTAATTCCTCTTTCAAGATATCTTTGCTCTTGACTTAAATGGTATTGTTCTAATGCATCTTCTTTGGAAATGCTTTTTAATTCATCTCCACGAGCATCACCAAAATATGGTTCAAAATAATGTGCACAATTTATACCCCCTAAACCAGCAACATCTCCATAATTAGTTACATTAACTAAATCTTCGTATTTGATTATTGTACCTTGCCAATCAAAATGTGTTGGCCTACATCTTAAGTGTTCAGATAAATATACCCATTCGCACTCTAATTCTTCAACAGTAGTTTTATTGATATCATTAGACAATGATCTTACACCAGTAAGAATATCTCTTCTAACCGTACCCTCAACATCATAATTTCTAATTCCTATAATATTTCCTGCATCATCTATTGTAGTGTATGTTAAAGTGGTTATTCCCTTATTACCTAAACTATTAAGACTCTCTCTTATAGCTTCCTGATATGAGTGTGTTCCCATTGATGTTTTAAGATATGCCTCTTCTACTATATTTAAATAGGCTTCTCTCGTTGAATTTGCTATTTTATTAGATAACTCTATGAAATGATTAGAAAGTTCGTTGTAGGCATTATTAATGATGTTCTGAATAGTGTTATTTTCAATCAGTGTATTAGGATTTATTCTTATTTTTCCATGCTCAAAAACATTTTCCAACTTATTGATATCAAAAGTATCATATCCTATTTCTTCTAATGCTTTTAATATCTCTTCTCTAGTACGATTAGTATACTTTGCTAAATACTCAATTACTTCTTCATTGAACAATCCCATTTCTTCTAACTTTTGTATTCGCCAATAATCACTATTTAAAAACTCTGCATTTGACTTAAAATGCTCTGCTATCATTACTAATAAATCATTTTCAATTTTAGTATACATTTCAAGAAGAGGCTCAATTGCTTTATTAACTAACTCTTCATTATTCATCTAAATTGAACTCACTACCATCAGTTATTGTCTGATTTTTTATTTCTTCGTTCATTTGTTCAGCAAATTGCAATGCTTCCTCATCTTTTAATTTATACACATCTCTATAATATTGAGCTTTACTAATTAATTTAGAATTATATTCTGTTTGCGCTTGAGTTCGAATTTTATCAGTATCTTCAATAATGCTATCATCATAATTAACTGATACACTAAAAGTGCCAGATAATTTTAACAAATCTGCTATAGCATAACACAATTGAATTATTGCTTTAGTAATTATATTTTCTTGCTTCTTAATTTTACGATATACATCACTATTAGAACTCATTACATTATCAGTATTAACATATACTTCACCATCTTTGAATTTATAATAATTATGCCCTAATCCAACCTTAGAAGTATAAAGATTTAATTGTGCTTGCAAAGCTTGAGTTAAAGCTTCAATTCTTAAATCAAAAGAACTTTCTTTTAATATTTCTTTTTCATCTTTGCCAGGCACTGCATAAAAAGTTACATCTGTTGGGTCAAATATCGGAGTCATATTTCCATTTTCATCAACATTAAATGATGTTGCACTAGTTGATACATAAACTCTTTTTCTACCTAACCATGTTTCATTATCTAAACTATCATATACTTTATCGATGCCTAATATAATATCAGTTGCATTTGCATATGAACTAATACCATAAGGACTATCAATATCTAAATTATTAATCTTAGGAGTAAATAGCATTGCAAATTTAGGTATTACAGATTTTGTTTCAACTTTTTCTAAATCACCTAAATCTATTTTTTGATAGGTACTTGAATCACTTTTCCGTTCATATTTTCGATTATGTATTATATAATTGCTATTTTCATCTAGGATATGGGCGTTTATAGTAATAATTTCGCCATTTAGAGTTTTAGTTTTAGTCCAAAATAATACTTCTTTGACTTCCTTTTTAGTAGCATTTAAAATAACAATGTTAGTAGCATCTAAATAGTTTATTCTAAGTACACCCTCATCTAAATACGGAACAAAAGCACCAGTTCCTAGTGCCTCTACTAATTGCATTAAACTATTAGCATTATCTAAAAATCCATTTTGCATAAAACAATCGTTTATTGCTTTTTGGACTCTTTTATTGCTTATTGTTATTTCTAATTTTTCATTAAAGAAAAAATCTGACAAATCCTCGCATGATTGACTCGCTATATTAAGGCTTTTTAATATATATTTATTTCTTTTTCTACCATTATAAACATAATATTCATGGTCTTTTGTTTTTCCCTCATACCACATAAGCCAATTGTTAACTCTATTTTCTTGATCAGTATCTATTTTATTAACACTATATCCGATATCCTTTAAAAAATCTTGAACAACTTTTTCCGTTAAATACCTCCTTTAATTTATTTGAACTAATACTCCTTGATATGGTTCTGTAGAATATTCTTGAGCATCAAGGCTATCGACATCTTGCTTCCCATCATCAAGTCGCACATCATTTTTATCTTTCTCCCATACTGCAGTTTTAAATGCCATTATTAAGTCATTACAGCATTCTAAAACAAAATACTTATTAGTACTAAACATCTTACAATAAAACCTAATACGATTAAGTATTTCGCCTTTTATAGCATTATTTATTGGTATTCCAATATTATTTTCTCTTAGTGCTCTTTCAAATCCAGCAATCAATGTTTGTTCTGCAGAATCACATCTAATATCTATAATATTTACATTGGGATATTCTTCTCTTAATTCTTCTATGAATTTTATAAATTCTTGTGTTAATTCTTTATCATCTATTCTTTTGGCAATTCTTTTCTGCTTTATTGTGCCAAATTTTCTAAATTGATTAGTAAAACCAGTGGCATTAAAACTGTGAGCTGATATATTACCTCCGAAGTCAACACCAACACTTATGAATTTTAGTGACTTTCTTATATCATTGGTATAATTACCCTTTTCATCAATTGCATTCCAGTCTTGCATCTTAACAATGTGATAGTCTTTAAATTCACAATATATAAGTCCTTCTGCCACAACTCTTTTTCCTAGTATATCTCTTTGATACCATATGCTCGATGGATCATATTGGCTTATTATCTCAGCTTTTCTTTGTTCAGTTATCGCAGCATTATCAAATATTGTGAAGTGTTGATAATTGTATCCACCTAACAATCCTTTTTCTTGCCACAAATCAAGATATTCACTATATATCGTATCATTAGGGTTTCCTGGATTTAAATCCCAAAACCATTTAGGATTATCACTCGCTAGTTGTCTAGCAAATGCAACTTTAATAAAGCTAGTTTTAGAATCATCAGCATCATAATGCTCATTTATTTCAGTTGCTATCCATAATCCGTATGAATTACCTAATATTTTTTTATAACTATCAGCTTTACCTCCACCAACAAATATAACTATTTTTTGTCCAGCCTTGGTGTTGATAAATAACGCTTCATTGTCTTTGAATTTCCCCCATTTACATCTTCCCTTAAATTGATGTTCTAATCCATAACCATTACATTCACCAATATTAAGTTTAGCATTAGCGAGAGTCGAACCACTAGCCAAATGAATTTTATCTTTACTATATTCTAAGTTTAATGAAAAAGCTATACAGTTATCTATTGTTTTACCAGCACGAACAGCTCCTTCAGCAACATTTGCTTTACATTTTTTGCTATTTATAATGTAATCTATATGCTTTTTGGAAAATGGTAGCCACTTTATTGTTTGCGTTCATCATCACCAAACCCTAGTAAGTCAGCAAGGACTGTTAAATCTTCAACATCATTTGCTTTATTCTTATCCTTTAACACGTCATCTATGTCTTTTAAAGCAGATGTTAATTTTTTTAGTTCATTTCTATCAACTATGCTCTCGCGCTGATTGCCAAACATATCTACATGAATATTCAATTCTTTTACAGCTTCATTTACTTTTTTTAATAAAGCATCTGCTACACTACCAACACTAACAATTTCATTTGCTTCTTTTTCGGCCTGTTTTTCAATTATTTTTTCGAGGGTTTTTGCACTCTTTTTCTCCTCGACTACTACCTTTTTATTTTTCCAGCCTTTAATTTTTTTTCTAGTATTTCCATTATCAGAAATACCTTTGGCTTTTAAAAATGAGCTAACAGTTTTATGTTTACTTGTAAGATACTCTTTTTCTAGGTTTTTCCAATCATATTTAGCCAATACACCTCACCATCTTCTATCTAATTAATTTTTTATCATGTGGTTGCGGGAGTAGGATTTGAACCTACGACCTCTAGCCAACGATACTAGCAAGCTACCAGACTGCTCCATCCCGCGATGTTATTTCTTATTTATTGAGCTTAACACTCCCATTATAATGAGAGTAGCACATATTATTAATGTAATTAATACTGGATCACTCATATTTTTTTCCTTTCTTATTTAAGAGCACGAAATTATGGAATCATGTCTAGAAAGGGTTTCGTACTCTTAAATAAAAATACTATTCATAATACTCATCTAAATCATCATCTCCATAGTCTTCATAATCTTCCTCATCATCAAAGACTACATAAGACCATATTTCTTCTTTATGCGCTGCAGCAATACATATTACAATTGTGAATAATAATGAAGTTATCAACAAAGTTGTGCCAACTATAATATTCACCTTCTCCTCACCCTTTTCATTGGCTCTTCTAATGCTGGCCTATATAAGTATTCCTCTTTGATTAAGTAGTTCCCTTTTTTGCTATGATCCGAGCAATGTTCTCTCTCAAAACAATGCAATACATCTAATATATGTTTTAGATTTTCCATATCGAGATAGCCCTTAACATTTTCATCAATCATTTCGCTAGTTATGGCACTAAACATATCAAAGTCTTTTGCCTCGATTAGATGTAAGTACTCATGAGATGTTGATTGATTTAATATTGCACCGTTCCACCATAAATAGCCCTCGCCTATTCCAGCCTCTTTACAATGTCTATGAGGCACTATAAGATGGTGGAAAGATAACTTATTCTTCTGATAAACCAGGAAACCCATAAAATCATATCCCAATTTCATGATTTTATAATAATCTATCATTTCTTTAGTTATCTCTCTCATTTATTCTCCTATTGGTTGGCGAAGTAGGATTTGAACCTACAACCGCTCGGATATAAGCCGAGAACTCTGACCGTTGAGTTATTCGCCAATATAAAAAGAACTATTTCTAGTTCTCAAGGGGGTTTAGTATCAATTAATAGATACTGTACTAATAGCATAAGCTAGAGCTCCGTATACTCGATTTAACTTTAGCCGATTATTCAATATATCCTAGTTTGCTAGGTCTAATGGTACTCATACTATCAGTACACTACCCATTAAGGATAGCTCATGTAAGTTAAATCTTATGGAACTTATAATTATTCCATAATATCATATTACACCAAATTAATGTCTCATAGTGTCTCATTTTGTCTCTTTTTTATAATTATCGTATAATCTATGGCAATGGCTCCTCGAATAATTAAATAATTTTGCTATGTCATCCCATCGCCAACGAAGATTATCTCTAAAATAAACGATGCAATGCTCTACAGAGTTATTTTTAATCATTTCCCGAATTTCATTTATAGCCATTTGCTTATAATCCTTATATGTTTCCATAACTGCATCAAATTCTTCTTCTAGTTCATCTTTTTTTATAACTCTGTTTAGCATTATATCTCCTTTCTTACCTCCTTTAGTAACTATATCTTTCCAGGTTACTGCTGATATATCAACCAATGTTCTATTATACTTATGAGATAGCTCTATTAGACGCGATCTAATTACTTTCATTTCATCGAATATTTCTTTAATAGTTAGTTTTTTCTCTAGTATCATATTTCTCCTTTATAAAATATTATTGCAATTCAATCCAGTCCATACGCTATCAATCATATCTTCAATTTCTTTTATCGTAGTTTTGTTATCAAAATCATAAAACATTATCCTAATTCTACAATTATTTTTTGTTGCATATAGCTCCCAGTCATAATCTTTTTTTCCATCCCCATAACAAGACTCATAAACATTTATTACATATTTTCTATTTTCATCATTTTCAACAAATTTATTAAATAACTTACTGTAATGTTCCCAAACCATAGGACCGCAACATTTATATTTGTTGTTTATCAATGATTCTTCTGTTATCACTATTTACCCTCCAGTTACTTTTTCTTATTCCTAAACCGATTTTCTAACTTCTTCGCAAACCACCCTAAAAGCCAAATAAATAAAACTATTAATGTAACCACTATCGGTATAATCCAATCCCTAAATATTAAATAATCAACTAATTCATTCATCTTATCATCCTCCTAATCATTCTCTATCAAAATGATCTTGTAATTTTCCATTCTTCATGCGAACATATTTTGAAATAATATTATGAAAATTTATAACAAAGCCCTCGACATTTCTGCCTACTTTATCACAGTATTTTTGATATATGCTATCTAAATGTTCTTTAGTAGGCAATACATTTAGCTCTGTTACATCTGGTACAATACCAATAAATTTAGGTATCTCTTGACTTGCGAAGGGGTATATAAAATTTTCATGATAATAATTAAAATCACTTAGTTTAAAATCATCATCTACTCTAGCTTTAGCAAACATATACCACTTCTTATCAAATTCATCTATAGTATATTTAAGTTGACCCATACCGAGCCATTCGCCACAGATAGCACTTCCTTCATATAATTCTTTTTGTAGTACATCCTTATTATCTAAAAGCCATTGATATAAGCCTTTATATAGAGTACCCTTTACTTCTTCTAATTCATCTATAGCGAATATACTTTTTCTTTGAGCCACGTACAAAACATCATTCTTTTTAAAAAATACTAAATTGCTTCCATCAAGTTTTTCAGTTACATAAACTCGATCACCATTTATTTTTAACCTTGGTGTTTTAGGATATATTTCTTTTTTAATCATTCTTTACCTCCTATTATTTCAAAACCTAACTCTCTTAATTCATCACATATTGGCTTATATGTATTATCATCACTATTCCAACTACCACTACTAATAGCACTTATTATTTTGTTTTGAAGAATAGTATCATCAGTTATCTTATCAAGTATTCTTTGGAGTGCTTCTTCTTTTTTTATAATTTTCCTACCATCAACGGGATAACCATCATATTCCCCAAATATTTCTATATATAATCTTTGAAGTTTTACTATGTCTTTAAAATCAATTTTCATCCTTATCTCCTATTATTTCTTTATATTCTTCTAATACCATCGCTAATTCCATTAAGACGACCGCCTCTCCTTTATCTAGGTCTGCAAATGTTTCTTTTCCTTGTGTTAAAATATCAATTTTATTTTCTAATAATTTCATAAATTCTTTTTGTTGATTTAATAATATAGTTTCTCTATCTTGTACTTCTTTTCTATGACCACTTGCTATATCTCTACATAACGTCATATCTTCAAGTTGCTCTTTTAATTCTTGATTTTCTTTTTCTAACAGATACATATATTGTCCAAAACTAATGTAAGCACCGTTACAATTCCTATCTTCTTTGACTAATTCTAGCCAATCATCAATACCTAGTTTTTTTCTTAAATCCTCTTCCACTTATTCCACCTCAAACCAATTTCCTTGACTATCTTGCAAACATCTAGCACCACAATATTTACATATTCCATAATTACTACAACCATCGTTTCCTAATGTTTCACAACTGTGCCATTTTAAATACTTATCAAAAAAATTACCTATCTTAAACAATAACGTTTTCATTTATTCCACCTCTTTTAA
>CALVYX010000018.1 GCA_944372315.1 uncultured Bacilli bacterium | reverse complement strand
ATAAACAGTCAGTTTTTTTTAATTTTCTATATTCAGTATACTTAATTTCACCATTAGTAGTACCATAAAATTCAAATAATCTATCCATTATCTCATGAAAAGTTAATGGACCATATCTATCTATTATTAATAGAATCAAATTAGTAATCTTTTTATTTTGCTCTTCTTTAATTAATAGTTCATGCTCAAATTCTTTTTTTTCTTCATTTAAATATTTATTTTTAGTTTTTTCTAATTCTTTATAATTCAACTTAACTTCAGGATTTGTTTTATAATAAGTCTTATTATTTTCACTATACTTAATTATCATTGAACCATTTTCTTCTTGACATAAAGAATTTGTCATTGCCATAATTAACTGATTTGTTAAATAAATTCCCTTATAATATCTAATCGTATTGTTTATTCCATATATTTCAAAAAGCTTTTTATTTATTTCAGTTAAAGTTAATGGGCCATCACTATTTATTAACAATAAAATCAAATTTTTAAAATCTTTTCTTTTTTTCTCTTTTATCTCTTCGTCAAATTCAATTTGTTTAGCTTCTTCTTTGGCTTGAATTCTATCTTTTTCAAAATTTTCATTAAAATAATAGCATATTTTACCATTAATTAAGCTCGGAATCAGTCGAAAATCTTTATGTTTTATTTTATATAGTTGATTCAATAATTCATTCACTTCTGAATCAGAAAGATCATTTAGTTTATCATCGGAATTTTTAATTTCATCTAATGTTAATTTTCTATTTGCTTCTTTTACTATCTTAACAATTAAATCTTTTATTTTAATATCATCCTTTTCATGTTTCATAATAAACTCCTTTAAATTATTGTACCAAATATCTAACTAAAAGTCTTTAATTTTGCTTATTTAAATTAATTAGTCCTTCTAGATATATTTAAAATAATTCCAATACTGCACATACTTACTAATAAACTAGATCCACCATAGGATAAAAATGGCAGTGTTACTCCAGTAACTGGAATAAGTCCTACTACAACCATTAAGTTCATAACTGTTTGAATCAGAATTTGAAATATCATACCAAATGCTAAATACTTACCAAATAAATTATCACATTTCAAAGCGATTTTTATTCCACGGTATAAAATAAAGATAAAGAAAGATGCGACAATAATAATCCCCAAAATTCCAAATTCTTCACTTATAATAGAAAAAATAAAATCCGTTTGTGGCTCTGGCAAATAAAAGTGCTTCTGTCTAGAATTTAAGAATCCCATTCCTAAAAGTCCACCCGGTCCTATAGCATAAAGCGATTGAATGATTTGAAACCCAGTTCCTAACGGATCGCTCCAAGGATCAAGAAAAGAAGTTATTCTATCCATTCTGTAAGGTGCTATTAAAATAAGAACTACTATTCCTACTACACCAATAGCACCAAGCCCTATAAAGAATTTCATATTAACTCCTGCCACAAATAACATGGCAAGAATACTTACTACAATAATCATTCCTGTACCAAAATCTGGCTGTAACATGATAAGACCAAATACTAAAAACAAAACGACAAGAATTGGTATAACACCTTTACTAATATTTTTAATAAATTTATTAGATTTTGATAAATATTTACTAGTTAGAATAATTAAACCAAGTTTCGCAAACTCACTAGGTTGTATTCCAAAAGAACCAATTCCGAACCAACTTCTACTACCATTTCTTATTTTACCAATCCCTGGAATTAAAACTAAAATAAGTAGAATAATACAACATACAAATATAAATAGTGCTTTGTTTTCATATATCCGATAATCTATTTTACTAACTAAAATCATCAAAAATATTCCAATAATAATAAATGATCCTTGTTGTTTTACATACTTAAAAGCATCATCAAATTTATACTCAGCCCAAATATAAGATGATGAATAAATCATTACTAAACCAAACAGTACTAGTCCTATTACAGCAAAAAAAAGATATATATCGATGTTTTTTTTCAATTAAACCACCTTTATATATCTTATAGCCAAACTCCAAAGAATATTCCAGCCATAGTAAGAATTAATCCTACGACCCAAAATAATTTTACAATATCTTGTTCACTCCAACCTAATTTTTCAAAATGATGGTGAAGCGGAGTCATTAAAAATAATTTCTTTTTAAATAATGCTAACCAAATTACTTGTAAAATAACACTTAAAGTTTCTATTACAAACACACTAGCAACTACTAGTAGTGTTACTTCTCTATGTGTTAAAATAGCAACTGCACCCATCACTGCACCAAGAGCAAGTGATCCTGTATCTCCCATAAATACTTTAGCAGGATACGTATTATAAATTAAGAATCCACACAAGGCTCCCGTTAACACAAAAGCAAAGATACCAATTTCTTCAAATCCTACCATAAGTGAAATTAAACTAAATGCTACAAAAGCAATGGCTGATAGTCCTCCAGCTAACCCATCTAATCCATCAGTAAGATTTACTGCATTACTAGCTCCTACTAAAATAAATAATAAGAATACGCCATAAAACCATGACATTTCAATATTAATACCTAACGTAGATACAACTAAAGCTGTTTGCCCACCATTTTTCATATATAAATAGAAAAAACCTAAAGCAATTAATACTTGTAAAAATAACTTTTGAACAGTAGTAAGCCCTTCATTATTTTTCTTTTTTTGACTCAAATAATCATCCAAAAAACCAATAATTGCATACCCAATAAAAACTAATAATATGATTCCTAAATTAGTAGAAAACTGTATTTTATCAGTAACTACTAGAAAAATAGTTGCTAAAATAGTTGGAATAATAAATATTAATCCACCCATGGTAGGTGTTCCTTCTTTTCTCTTATGAGTATCCCCTACAAAAATACTGATACGTTGACCAACTTTAAGCCTTTTTAACATTGGAATTAATACTAGTCCCAATAACGTCGCTGATAAAAAACCAATCATTATTGCAAAGATCGATTTCGTTAGTAATAATATACCCGACATTAATATCACTCCAAATCCGTACTTATGATTATACTATAAATAACAAATAATGTACTTACAAATTTAACGATTAGACATTTACTTTACACATAAATCACATCTACACTATTATCATACTTTCTTTTTATAAATATATTCGATTATAACTATAATAATAACTTTTTATACTCATTAATAGCTAGTAACATTTCTTCTACTATAACTTTATTTACTTTATTATCTGGAATGCTTTTTATTAATATTTTTTCTATATCAGATAAATTAATATATATTAAAGAAAAATTACCTTCCTTCTCGTCTTTAGTATAATTAGTATTTTCTAATATATATTTATCATCAGTTCTAATAATGTAATAATAAATTAAATATAAACTATTATCTCTTTCTTTAGGATAATCTTTAGTGTAATGCTTTATTAAAAAAAATGGTTTTAAATTAGTAGTCTCTATTTTTATACCTGTCTCTTCTAATAATTCTCTTTTCACGCAATCTTCTAGAGATTCATTTTCTTCTAAATGGCCACCTGGAAATTGATAAGTTTTATGGGCATAACCTAGTAGCAATTCGTTATTAGAATTTATCATTAAAACTTTTACTCTTGTTACCACATTATTAATATCTTTATCACTTAAATTATAATAATTATGTATTATTTCCTTCATGTCATCACCTATGATAATTAAATTTTAGCACTCATTCATAAATAAAACAAGAAACTAATACAATTTATACCACCAAAAATTGACAAATTTGCTAATTTTTGTTAAAATACAGTGCTAAATAAAAGAGGGGATAATTATGTCAAACAATGATACTATTTGGGAGAGTTTAAATTGTTTAAGTAAATACTTTGAAACATCAGGTGCATTATTAAGTCAGCCTAATATTAAAAATGCCATTAATGAAAATACAAAAGGTAAACTTACTCATAAAAAATATAGTGCTATTATTGAGGCAATTATTAAAGAAATCAATTTACCAAATTCTGCTTTACTGTTAGATTTATTCTCTTCTCCATCTGTATTATCGATATCATCATATCGTAAATTTTTACAATATAAAGCGTTAGCCTCATGGGAACAACATCGTTCTTTAAATGCTAATTTATATAATAATTTATTTGAAAGACTTCACGATTATTTAATTAACAACGGATTAATCAAAACTTTAGAAAGTTTCAATACCGAATTGACCGAAATAGAAAAAATTACTGGTAAAGATCGTGCTCAACTAACAGAAATGCTTTTTAACTATTACGTAAGTTACCACTCTAAAGATCAACTTGGATTATCAACAGCTTCTTCTAATATTAAAAGCTTAATCAAAGCTTTTAATGGGAAAGCAAAAAATAAACATATGAATAAATTTATTGAACAAAATATAAGTGAAATAAAACCTTTCTTTAAAATCAAAGTTAACTTAGATTATGGCGAAACTAAGAAAATGAATATTTCTCAATTTTTAAATATTGTTCTTAGAGATAATGAAATAAGAAGTATATTAAAGATATATGTGCTAGAAAAATTTAAGTTCACTATCGATAACGATGAACTAACTTATCTTATTACTAACATTATTAATCAACAAGATCAAAAAAATCTAGAATTTCTACACTTAGAACCTAAACCACAAATCATTTTTCTAGAAAATACTAAAGCATATAATAGATTAAATAAAAATTATTTACAACAGATTAGAAATAATTTTAATTTAGATCAAATAGATGCTATAAATAAATATTTATTAACTGATTCTCAAGAAGAAAAGTTAAGTTTAAGAACACTCTTTACTTCTAGCCAATTAAAATTGTTAGAAGAAATAAGGCCTATTATTAAAAAGGCAAACTCAGAATTAATTATCCAAGATAATGTATTTGTTTTAAAATCAAATTCTCTAGTTTTAGACCCTAAAACTGAGACTGAAACTAAAAAAATGCAACAAAAATTAAATTGTTATCAAAATTTCAAAAATCTAGTTTCTGAATTATATTATTCACAAAGTAAAGCTTTAAATAAATTAATCATGGAAAATAAAGATCGAATTAACTTAAACAATATTCCTTTTACTGATGATAACTATTCTCTAAATGATACTAACTACTTATTGCATTTTTCAACTCTAATAAATATCCTTCTAAATATAGATCCTGATAAATGGAAACATTACTCTATTGATAGTTCTGATTATAAAAAATTAAAAAAATTATTAATAAAAGAAGGATTATTAGCGTGTGTTTTAATACAAGATAACCATATTGACTTAATCATTAACATTATTAATAATTTACCAGAAATAATAAAAAATAATAGTGATATTAGTATCAACAACATAACTGATATTGCTAAAAAAACCAGTTTATTTAATCTAATAGATCAAGATACTATAGAATTATTGGGAGAAGATGTGGCTAAAAAAATTGCATATGACACTCAATTTCTTCAAGGAAAAAACACTCCAGATGAAATTAAAAAACGTTTAAAAAAAGCTAAGTATTTAATATCAAAAGCAAACGAATTAAATACTAGTGCTATTCCATATTTTGATAAAATAACAGTTGGAGATATATCTTTAGAAAGATATCTAAATAATGATCCGGAAATTTTAACTTCTGGAATCGATTCTAGTACTTGTTTTAAAATATCAGCTAACGACAACGATTACTTATTTTATAGTATTTTAAATAAAAATGGTATGATAGCAAAAATTACAAAAGACAATAAATTAATAGGTAGAATTACTGCTCATCGTTTAAGTAATGTACTATTAATCAATGGAATTAGAACCGCAGAAAATAGTTATCAAGCTAGTTCTTTAAATCAACTAAATCAAAATAATAATATTATCGAGACAATCAAAGTATTTGCTAATACAATGATTCAATTAACAGAGAATAGTGATTGTCCTATTGACTTTGTAGTATCTAATAAAGCTGGGCTTTTAGAATCTCCTGTTTATAATTTTACTTTTCCACTTCTTCCTGAATATTTATTCGAAAATCCAATTGACTGTTATAATGAAGACTTTGAAGAATTTAGAAATATTTGTCATGATGGAGAAGAATTATTACAGGAAGTACCGTATTATGAAAGTGGTAGGCAAGCTCCATTTACAACTGATTTTGGGCATTATCCGGTTGTATTAATTGCATCAAGAGAAGGAAAATATCTGGAAAGAAAATTTGACATTACATTAAATAGTCCAGAAGCTATTTATGAAAGACCTAATGAAAATCATCATAGTTTAGTATATAAAAAAATAAAATCAACAAGCAAAAAATGAATATCCTAAGATATTCATTTTTTATTCTCCCAATAATAATCTTACTTTTGAAGTAGAAGTTACCTTTTCTCCCGCACTAGGTGATTGTTCCAAAACTTTATCTCCAGTTCCAGAATATTCTATTTCTAATGGATATAACTCTTTTGTAGCTTCCTTAACACTTTTTCCAATAACATTAGGAACAGTATAGTATATAGGATCATCCCATTGTTTCACTTTTTCTATTGCACCTTCTTGTTTTGGTATATCTAAGGCGTCAATAATATCTAATAGAATCCTTCTTGCGATTGGTGCTGTCGTATAACTAGATAATAACGCTGTATTTTTAGGATTATCGATTGCTACATATAAAACAGCTTGTGGATCATTAGCAGGTACTACTGCCATAAACGACATAATATAATTATTAACTAAATATTGTCCATTTTCTACTTTTTGAGCTGTACCAGTCTTTCCACCGATTCTATAGCCATCAATATAAGCATATTTACCCCCGCCTCTTGCCACTACACTTTCCATGGCATATCGCATAGTCTTACTCGTTTCTTCACTAATTGTTTTTCTTACTAAAGTTTTATCAACATTTTTAATAATACTATCCGTCTCTGGTTCTAAAAAATTCTTAACAATATATGGTTTATATAAATTACCTCCATTTACTACTGCTGACACAGCAGTTACTTGCTGAATTGGTGTTACACTAACTCCTTGACCAAAAGCAGTAGTAGCTAGTTCCAATTCACCCACTTTATCTAAACTAAAAATAATTCCTTTTCCTTCCCCATTTAAATCAATTCCAGTCTTATCACCAAAGCCAAATAGATCAATATAAGAAAACAATCTTTCTTTTCCTAATAATTGTCCCATTTTTACAAAACCCGGGTTGCTTTGTGTCAACACAGCAACACTTTAGAGCCGAAGTTTGCCTTGCACAAGCAAGGTTTTTGGCTGTCAAACTTTTAATTTGGTTATTTTCATTCATATCTAAATCTATATCAATATCT
>CALVYX010000017.1 GCA_944372315.1 uncultured Bacilli bacterium | reverse complement strand
AAGTTCTTGGTGAAGAAATGGAAGGCTTTGGAGTATGTCATGTAGCTAATACTATGGGTATAGAAGCTACCACATTAATGACTGTATCTGATTCAAAATATTCTCAAGAAGTTTTAACTCCAGAAGAAAGACAAACTAAACTAAATGATATGATCAAACTAGGATTAGAAAGTATAATTAAATAAATAAATATATTTGACAAACCTTTGTATGTATGTTATATTATATCCATGAATGAATTAGAAATATTAATTTTATGTGTTTCTGAAGAAAATAATCGCATAAATGAAATTTGGAAAAAACACCCTCATTATAAAGATTTAAATATGAGCAAAAATTTAGTTTGCGATCTTTATAATGATCCAGAAAAATTATCAACAATATTTCTTTATCGAAATTTTATTTTAGATTCTAATTTTAACCCATCACTACTATTTTCAGACTTAAATTTAAAAAATAAAGTTTTTAGTCGCATTAAGACAATAAACTCTATTCAGTATAAAATCGAGAATTATTATAAAAATCATCAACAAGGAAAAATTCCCATAAATAAATGTTTGAATGATTTAATAGGAATAAGAATAATATTAGAAGAAGATGTAACATTATCTCAAATATCCGAATGGATAAAAAAAGAATTCCCAGAATTAAAAGTAATACCAGCATATAGAAATGAATATAAAGCTATTCATGTATATTTTGGTAAGGGAAATAGCTATTTATTTCAGTGGGAATTACAAATTTGGTTAAGAAAAGATAGTAGTACAAATTTAGCATCTCATCGGGAATATAAACAAGAATATGTTAAATGGGAACAAAATAATTAAGGAGGTTAGGTATGTATAATCATTGTATTATTATGAGTAGTGCTTATTCTATAGGCAAAAGAATAGCTCTGCACTATATTAATTTAAATGAAATTGAAATGAAAAATAAAATTGATTTTATTATGAATAAATGTGGCAAAGACATTTCACTTTCAACTCATTATATAATGACTGAAAAAGATACATGGAAATCAGTAGTGGACTTTGATAAATTTTTCTTAAATGTAAAACTTATAGATAATATAAATACTTTTGTAGATTTAATATTAAAAGATAGAGAGTTAATTGGTTTAGATGTTGCTAAATATATAACCTCTAGATGTTCTTGTACTCACTTAAAATTAGAAAAATTAACATATTTTTGCTATGCTGAATATTTATGCTTAAAAAAAGAAAAATTATTTAATGATACAATTTATGCTTATCGATTAGGTCCAGTTATAGATAGTGTGTATAAAAAATATCGTAAAAAGGCCTTTTTAAAAGAAGAAGATAATAAAGTTATATATGATGATAAAGAAAATTCTTCTGCTATCAAAAGTCGTATTATAGCATCAAAAAATGGTTTAGACAAAATATCTATTATTGAAAAAACTTTAAAAAAATATGGCCATTTAAAAGCTAGTGATTTAGTAAATTTAACACATCGTGATAATTCACCATGGTATATTAGTGGTCGTGGAAAAGATAACAATAAAGTAATAGAAGATATTTCTATTATAAATAATCATTGTTATGAAACTATATAAAGCATTCAACCAAACTGAATGCTTTATTTATTACTAACTTTTTCTTTAATATCTTTTACTTTTAATTTTTGTTTCTTATTTCTAGTAATATTATTTTTAATATTACCAACTATATAATCAGCACTAACCCCAAATGTTTCACAAATCTGTTTTAAATCAGCTGTACTAATCATCATTCTTCCAATTTCATAATAACTGATACTACTTCTTTTAGTATCTATTTTTTGAGCAAATTTATCTTGTGTCATTTTATTATTTTTCCGAATTTCTTTTAACTTAAGACCAATACTTTTTAAATCCATAGTATCTATATAATGATATTCATAATCATCTATTTCCTCAATAATACCTAATAAATAATCAATAGGAACTTGATAAATATAAGCAAGCTTAATAAGTTGTTTTAAAGATATATTAGCATATCCATTTTCCCAATTATTAACTAAACTTCGAGATACTCCTAATTTTTTAGCTAATTCTTCTTGAGTATATCCAATTCTTTCTCTAATATTAAAAATTCTTTCTTCAATAACAGTAACATTTTTGTCCATGCCAAACACTCTTTCTTTAACACATCACTATTGTTACATATAATCACTAAATAAACTAATATTTGACACCAATAATCGCTAAAAGATATAAATAATCACAAAATCCTTGACTTTTAGTCTAGCTCAAATTATAATTTAATTATAAGCTAGACATACTAATCATAGCTTATCTTATTAAATATTTAAATGAAGTACTACTTCATTTAAAAAGAGAAGTTTTGACATGTTTTGTCGAACATAATGAAATGTTTTTCATTATGTTATAAAATGGGCTTTATGTAAAGGAAGAGTTGGGTATGAAAAAAATATTAGAACATTTAAAAAACAAGAAAGTATTCGCCTTATATCTAGTAGGAGTATTACTACGTTCTACAGGGCTATCTTATGCGTTTTTTACTGCTACATCAAGTGTATCTGGAAGTGGTAGTATAAGTAGTGTAGATACAGCAACAGTTAAATCAGAAGGGCTAGCAGGTGATGGTAATATTAGTTTTAATGAAGCTGATATATATCCAGGACATACAGCCATAGCTAGTATAAAAGTAACAGGAACAGGTGAAAATACTCCATTGTTATACAATGTAATATTTGAAGGAACAAATACATTTAAAACACCAATCAATTATACCATCTATAAGTTAGATCAAAATATAGAAGTAAGTTATAGTTGTACACCAACAACTAAAGTAGTGAGTGGAGCAATGATGTATTATGAAGAATGCAGTGGTAATAATATAACAAGTTTAGGAAGTCCCATAAAAAGTGGAACAATCAGTAATGGAAAAACAACATTATTAGATAATGAAGTAATCATAACCTCACCTGATGGAACTATAACTTATTATTATGTAGTAATCGAATATCCTAATCAAGAAAATGAACAAAATACTGATATAGGAAGTACATTAAGTGGAACAATCAAAGTAGAAAGTAATGGAGAATATCCAAAACCAGAAGTATTATTTGTAGGTAATACTACAGAAGGTTCAAATGGATGGTATAAGAGTGCTAGTATAACAAGTAATATAACTAGTTATACAGAAGATTATACAGTCCAATATTGTACAACAACCAGTGAAACATGTATTCCTGATACAACACCAACTTTAAGTGATAATTCATTTACCATTAATTTAGATAATAATGCTAATGAACAAAGAGTATGTGTAAGAATAACCGATAGTTATAATCAAGTTGGAGAAGGTTGTAGTCTAGGATACAAGATAGATGGAGAAAATCCAACAGTAACTATCACAAACGAAACTGTAGATAAAACAAGTATTAAAGTAACAGTAAATGGAAGTGATAGTTATAGTGGAATATCACAATATAAATTTAGTAAAGATAATGGAAATAGTTATGAAACAATAAACTCAAGTGATAATAGTTACACATATACATTCAATAACTTAGAAAGTGGAACAGATTATAACATCAAAGTACAAGTAATAGATGAAGCTGGGAATATAGGAGAAGTTAGTCAAGAAATAAGTACGGAGTCGGATAGAGAAGCAGCAAATTATATAT
>CALVYX010000016.1 GCA_944372315.1 uncultured Bacilli bacterium | reverse complement strand
CATCAATTGGTACTTGTAAAATATTTTGTTCTAAATTCACTTTCATCAGCCCCATTTGCTTATATTTAATTTTAACATTTTTTTAGAACATTTTCAACTAGCAAAAAGAAAAAGGGAGCTTAAGCTCCAACTACTGTGAATGGGTCAGTAGAAGTTCCTGAACCTGATAACACAACATCAGAACGTAGGTTTATAACTGGTCTTACGCCGGATTCGTCCCAGCTTGTAGGAAAATGGTCAATAATATTACAACCGTCACTTACATAAAACACATTAGCACCACCACCTGTAAGATTAGACGGAGACATAGTCCAATAAACTTTCCCAGTATATAAATAATTGTCACTACTCATTCCGTTTTCCCACCATGGTACACCTGCAAACATTGCTTCATCAGCACTAATTAATCCAATTGGTTGAGTTAAGGCACCATTCCCATATTCAAATTCATTTATTGTATATATATCTACTTTTTCACAACTTAAACTTGGTTTACTATTTTCCATTCTGGTGTATGGTTGATAATTTGTTTTACTTGTTCCAGTTCCTGAACCACTCGTTACTCTTCTATCACCACAAAATCCGGCATTTCCATCGATATATTCAGCATAATGAATATCTTTTTCTTCATTTTCTAGATATGTACCATACCAATTATCTAATACTTCTTTTATTGTACTTGACTTTTCTAATCCATGTAACTCTCCGCTTTTGTACATATAGCCTACATACATATTATTATTATATGAACTATTGAAGGCACTGGTCCCTATTTGAGTTCCTACACCTGTAACATTAGCACTTGTTCCTTGATAGATAACTCTTATTGTTCCATCGCCATTAATTCTTATTATTCGCCAATAAAATCCGGCAAATTGTACCCAGTTATTAGGATTTCCTGTATAATAATAAGTTATTTCCCCTGTCCAATCTATTGTTTCTCCTGTTGGTGGATTGGCACTCGCCAAAATATATCCTCCTGCTTTATATCCAACTGTTACTTCTTTATTTTTTGTCTCTGAAGTATTTCCTGCTGCATCTTCTACTCTTACAGTTATAGTATGAACACTATCTTTTTCTAATCCCTCAAATGTATAAATATTCTCTTCTACTCTTATTTCTTCTTCATTATCTAATTTATAGTAATAATAATATATTCCTATATTATCTGTTGCATCTACTGTTATTGTAATACTTGTATCATCACCACTACTATTAATGTTATTTATTACCGGTTTCTCACTATCCGGTATTAAATCAAAATATGCTGTACATTTTGTCCCTTTATTTCCTAATCCATTAAAATTTAATAACCCATTTTCATAAACTATTTCTATTGTTTCATCTTTTTCATCATTTACTTCACATATAGATTGATCTGTATTTAAAGTATATCCTACATGAGGTACTTTATCACTTGATATAGTATCTCCATTCTTATTTAAATATACAGCCATTAAATTTAAATCAGATGGTGAAAAATTAATAGTTCCTTGGATTAAAGGTATACTCTCTGTAGTTCTATATTTAGCTTGCGTAAAATTAAGTACTATTGCACTAATCACTCCTACCACTATTAAAGCAATTATAATATTTCTCTTTAAATGACTTCTTTTTAATACCTCATATTTCATTCTTAAATCTCCTTTATGAAGTTCTGCTTCATTTATTTACCCATTAAAAAGTCTTACTATATTAATGAGTCTCCTAGCTTATAGTTAAATTATAAACTTGGCTATGTCAAAAGTCAAGAAAATTCTCATTATTAGGATACTTATTTTCAAATAGTAAATTGTATATGAGACAATTTTTACGGTGATGAAAATGATATATGGCAATAAATTGAAAGTTTTAAGAGAAAGAACTGGATTTACTCAAGAAAAATTAGGTGAATATATTGGCGTAACAAAACAAGCTTTTAATCATTTTGAAAACGAATATACTATCATTCCTATTAAGCATTTGAATGATATATGTAATTATTTTGATGTATCATTGGATTATATTTTTAATTTGACTGAAATTAAAAAGTACGATAATTATAGCAAAGTTATTCATACAGATCTCATGGTAAAAAGGTTAAAAGAATTTCGTAAAGAAAACAAGCTTTCACAAGAAAAATTAGCAACCATTTTAAATGTTGCTAAAGGAACTATAGGTAATTATGAAAGCAACAGAGGAATTATTGCTACTCCTTTTTTATATACCATTTGTAAAAAATATAACATTTCTGCTGACTATCTTTTAGGCAAAATTGATAGCCCTAAATATCTAAATAAGTAGATATTTTTTTGTTTTCGACACAGATGCCAAAAAGCGTCGGAATTTGTCGAACGCTTTTTCTTGATTTTTTAAGTACTATACTTCATAATAGTAACTTGAGCATTGGGGCTAATGCTTTTACTTATATAATTGGCTATTTCTTACCTCCTTTACTCCTTGGGGTTTTGGTGAGTCGGAAAGGAGCTCTCTATGGAGTTTCGGCTAGTAGTAATATTACCGTATAAAAAAACATTAGTCATAGTGATACGACTAATGTCTATCACAAATAGGCATTAGATTCGGACCCCAATGCTCTACATATTTATTGTATCATATTCTTACGTTTTTAACAATCATTTTCATTCCACAAATCCAACATAGCTAGTGTC
>CALVYX010000015.1 GCA_944372315.1 uncultured Bacilli bacterium | reverse complement strand
TACTACTACTATTTGTTTAAAAGGAAAAGGTCATTGTGAAGATGCACTAATTAATCCCGAAGAACATATTAAAACATTAAATAAAGTATTAAAAAAATAAATTCAAATTACAATTTAGTGATTTGTTAAATAAATAGTCATTTGAAAGGAAGATGTGTTATGAAAAAAAAGGGTATTTTAATTTTTGTAGTAGTAATTTTAATTCCATTATTTATTTTTGCAACATATAAGTTTATTGAATATATGGATCACAGGAGTTTATTATCTAATTTAGAAAGGTACACATTTATCGAAAATGAAAAAATTGTAAAATTTTTTGAAAACGAGGACCAAAGTTATGTAATATCAAGATATTATGATAATTCAAGTTCTTGGAGTAATCTTAATTTATTATTAAAGGATAAAAATGATTATTATATTTTAGAAAGTATTAAAAAATGTGATACTGCTGATGATGGGAGTAATTTATATATAAAAGATAATGAACTTTATATACATTGTATTGGTAAAGAGGGTATTATAGATAAGTATTTAATAAATGATTTAAACATTGAAAAAGAAACAATAAATTTCAATTTTAATAATACACCTAATATTAGTCAATTGCATATGAGTATAGATAATGTTGATACTGAATATATTTACTTATCCTCTCCATTCAAGGTGGACAATACAATTACAGATGAGCCTAAAGTAAAGTGTTCATTTAGAGATAGAAAATGTAATTATATTGAATGAGAGAGGATGATTATTGTTGCATTTTGATGAAAATTATATTGAAATTAAAACAAAAAGTAAAATGTATGTAATCACCACTATTTCTATAATATGTGTAATAATTATCTTTGTGGGACTTACTATATTCTCGTTTAAATCAATTTTTACTGAATTTGAAAAACATAAATATTATATTGCTTAAGTAAATGATAATAATAAAGAAGAAATCATTTCTTTATTAAATAATGAAAATATAGAGTATTGCGGTTCAATTTTATAAATTGAATATGAAAGAAATTTTATAGGAGCTATATTTTCTACAATATATTGTAAAAGCGAAGATAGTATTTCTTTCTGTTTTCGTAAACACAATGATAGTAAAATAATTCAATATATTAATGAATGGTACTATTGAAAAAAGATAAATTATAATTTAGTAGTTGGACATAAAAATAGTAATTGGAAAATAGGAGGTATTATTGTATGTTAATTACAGGAATTTTAATTACAATCGTTGCAATTTTTATGATTTTGATTCCTCAATTTTTTATGAGTCTTAAAAATCCTAGAATCCCAGATAAATTATTAAAAAAACCTAAAATGAAAATTATTCTTAGAGTATGGGGGAGTATTTTTGTAATAGTTGGGATTATACTAATTGTTTTCTCAATTACTTAATAATAATTTACAATTTATGGAGGAAATTATGAATAGGAACTTGAGAGAAGTAGGAACAATAAACTATAAAAAAGGGAAATAAGAAGTGATTTTAAATATGATTAGAAAGGATAATTATATTATGATTAATATAAATGAAAATAACAAAAACATTGACGAATTTAATTTATTGTATGATTCAGTTGGGTGGGGGTCGTATGACGAAAATATTTCCAAAAAAGCCTTAGAAAATACTTTTTATTCAGTAAGTGTCTATGATGATGATAAAATAATTGGATATGGCAGATTAATTGGAGACACTATATGTTTTATGTATGTACATGATATTATGGTTATGCCAGAATATCAATCGAAAAAGATAGGTACAATGATAATGAATAAATTATTAGAAAAAATAGAAGAATTAAAAAAAGAAAATCCAGATATAAGAGTATATTTAGGAGCTTCTAAAGGAAGAGAGTCATTTTATGAACAATTCGGATTTGTTAGAAGAATAGATGCTGACTTAGGGTACGGAATGATTCTAAAAGAAAAAATAATAGATTAAATTTATTTTGAAAGGAGAAGATAGAATGTTAGATGGTATAGAAGTTTTATGTCATAGTAGTATTAGATTTGATAAAGGAATAGTAATGTATTTTGATCCGTTTAAAATAGAAAAAAATTATAGTGATGCTGATATTGTATTTATTACACATGACCATTATGATCATTATTCTTTGGAAGATATAAGAAAAGTAATCAAGAAAGATACTATGCTTGTACTACCAACTAGTTTACTAGAAAAAGCATTACATGATGGATTTGAAAGAGATAATATTGTTATAGTAGAACCAAATAAAAATTATCATGTAAACGGAATAAAGTTTAGTACAGTACCATCATATAACATTAATAAACAATTTCATCCAAAAGAAAATAATTGGGTTGGATATCTGATAGAAATGGATGATCTTACTTACTATATTGCTGGAGATACTGATATAACAGAGGAAAATAAACAAGTAAAATGTGATGTAGCATTTGTACCAGTTGGTGGAGTTTATACTATGACTTATGAAGAGGCGGCCAAATTAATTAATGAAATTAAGCCAAGAGTAGCGGTACCAATTCATTATGGAAGTATCGTAGGAACCAAAGAAGACGGACTTAATTTTTCAAAGTTAATTTATCCTAAAGTCGAATGTAAAATTTTTATATAATTGCCACTTATTATTAGATATAAAAGTATATTTTGTTATATAATATATAATGTTAGGAGGGTATTATAATGAGAAGAAATATAAAAACTACGGAAGCAATATTCCCAATGCCAGTATTAATGATCGCTACTTATAATGAAGATGGAACTATTGATGTAATGAATGCAGCCTGGGGTATGATGTTAGATAGAACTCATGTCATATTAAATCTAACTGAAACACATAAGACTGTTAAAAATATTAAAGAAAGAGGTGCCTTTACTGTTAGTATTGCCGATATTGATCATGTTGTAGAAGCCGATTATTTCGGAATGGTATCAGGAAATAATACTCCAAATAAATTTGAAAATAGTGGACTTACTGCTATCAAGTCAGAAAACGTGGATGCGCCAATTATAAATGAGTTTCCTCTATGTATGGAATGTGAGTTTATTGAATATCAGGATGATGAATATGGCTGTGGTGTAGTAGGAAAAGTAGTAAATGTAACAGCAGATGAAAAAGTTATGAATGGGGATCAGGTAGATATTTCACTAGTAAATGCTATTGCTTTTGATCCATATACTCATGGGTATTATAAAGTTACCGAAAGAGTGGGTAACGCCTTTAAAGATGGATTACAGTTAAAAAAATAAAATATTAGTAGAGAATAGACAGGAATCTAATGAATAAATATTCCTGTCTATTTTCTTAAAAAATGATATAATTATTTTAGTAACGATGGTCAAAGGAGAAGTAGATATGGAATTAATTCAAGTGGGAGAGAGGACTTATTATATAAAGAATCCTACTAATATTGGAGTATATAAAATAGATGATAATCATGTTTATTTAATCGATACTGGAAATGATAAGGATGCAGGTAAAAAAGTATTAAAGATCATAGAAGAAGAAGGATGGAATGTTAAAGGAATTATTTCAACACATTCTAATGCTGATCATATTGGTGGTAATAAAGTGATTCAAGATAGAACTAACTGTAAGATTTTTTCTTCCTGTATTGAAAAAGATTTTATCGAACATCCTATTTTAGAACCTTCGTTTTTATATGGTGGATTTCCATTTAGTGATCTTAGAAATAAATTCTTATTAGCTAGGGAATCTATGGTTACACCAATAGATGATAATCTTCCCGAAGGGCTTGAGTATTTTTCTTTAAAAGGACATTTCTTTGATATGATAGGGATTAAAACTAGTGATAATATTTACTTTTTAGCAGATTCCCTATTTAGTGAAGAAACCATTCATAAATATCATTTGTTTTTTCTATATGATGTAAAAGAATTCCTTTATACATTAGATTATTTATCTACCTTAAATGGTAAGTTATATATCCCATCTCATAGTGATGCCATTAGTGATATTTCTTCCTTAATTGAACTTAATAGGAATAAGATAAAAGAAATTATGGATAAGATATATGATATTTGTAAAAGGGAAGTAACTTTTGAAGAAATAGTAAAGGAAATATTTGATGAATATCATTTAGTGATGAATGCCAATCAATACGTTTTAATTGGAAGTACCATAAAATCCTATTTATCTTATCTTTATGATGAGTCTAAAATAAGTTATGAATTTATAGACAATAAAATGATTTGGAAACAAGTATAATTTTTAATAAAAAAACCGATTATTTTTTAATCGGCTTTATTTTAGTATAATAGGAATAGGTGATAATATGAGCGAATTAGAAAAAATGATTCATGGTAAGCCATATAATTCTTATGATTTGAAATTAATTTATTTGCGTGATAAAGCTAGTAGATTACTTTATAAATATAATAAAAAGTGTTTTCATGAATATAATATGAAAAATAAGATTTTAAAAAAATTGCTGAATACGAAAGGAAAGTTTTGGATAAAACCTCCTTTCCATTGCGATTATGGATTTAATATAACCATAGGTAAAGAAGTTTTTATCAATTATAATTGTACTTTATTAGATGTTTGTCCTATTACTATTGGAGATCGTACTTTAATAGGTCCTAATACTGGAATTTATACTGCAACTCATCCGGTTGATCCTAATGAAAGGTTGAAAGATTTAGAATATGGTCAACCTATCACCATAGGAAAAAATGTTTGGGTAGGTGGAAGTTGTGTAATTCTACCTGGAGTAACAATAGGAGATAATTCAGTAATAGGTGCAGGTAGTGTTGTTACCCATGATATACCTAGTAATGTGGTAGCAGTCGGCAATCCATGCAAAGTTATAAAAGAAATAGATAATGAAAAGAGGTAATTATGAAAAAGGGTTTAGTTAAAAGTGGAATTGGTTTAATTATATTAGGAGAAATTTTATACTTAATTCTTAGATATTTTATTGAAGAAGGAACCAGCGATTTTAGTAATTTTACCCAAGGAGTATTATTAGGTCTTTCTGTAGGTATTAAATTAATTGGAGTAATTTTAGTCTTAATTTATATTGTGAAAGATAAAAAGAAAGAAGGGAAAAATGAAAAGAATTAATTTTAAAGTATTAATTATAACTGTGGTAGTATGTTTATTACCAATGATTTTAGGAATATTAACTTATAACAGGTTACCAGATGAAATTGCTATTCATTTTGGATATAATAATAGCCCAAATAATTTTGCTTCTAAAAATTTTGCTGTATTTGGTATTCCTATGGTTTTGGCTTTTATTCAATTAATATGTTGTATATTAAATGATATTTCTGATAATCAAAAAGACAACCAAAGTATTACGTTAATTATTAAATGGCTCATTCCTATTATAGGATTTATTGTTTATAGTAGTATTATTTTATATGCTTTAGGAAATAAAATAAATATGCAAATTCTTGCTTGTATGATAGTTGGGATTGTCATGATTATTTTAGGAATGTTTTTTCCTAAGTCTAATAAAAAAGAAGAAGAGAAATTAAATAAGTATTTAAAATATATATTTATTATCTTTGGGCTTTTTTGGATCATCAGTGCTTTTCTTGATGAAATCGTTTCGGTAATATTATTAATTGGAATGATTTTATTAGCGATAGGAATATTTATTTATCAATTTATTATGTTAAAAAAAAGTAAAAATTTTTAATTCAAAATTGATAATATTAATTTTGAATATTATAATGATATTAATAATAGTTAATATGTAAAAGAAAGAAGTGGTATTATGAAAAAATATGGGAGTATTATTTTGGGAATTATTTTGATTTTAGTAGGGGTTATTTTTGGATTGAATGCTTTAGATATTACAGATATTGACATTTTCTTTGATGGATGGTGGACTTTATTTATTATTATACCTTGCTTGATAGGAGTTTTTAATGATCGCGATATTACCGGAGATATAATAGGATTAGGTATAGGAATAGTGTTATTTCTTGCTTGCCAAGATATTTTATCGTTTGAAATTATTTGGAAGTTAATGGTACCAGCAATTTTAGTTATTATTGGTTTAGTAATTATTTTTAAAGATGTATTCCAAGGTAAAGTAAAAAAAGAAATGAGTAAAGTTGAAAAAAAAGATGCGCAAACTTATAGTGCTACTTTTGGTAGTCAAAGACTTAATTTTGATAATGAGGAGTTTAAAGGGTGCGAATTATCCGCTGTATTTGGTGAGGTAGTTTGTGATTTAAGAGGAGCAAAGTTATCTGGTGATGTAGTAATTAATGTTAGTTGTATTTTTGGTGGAATTGATATCTTAGTACCTAATGATATTAAAGTTAAAGTAACTTCTACTCCAGTATTTGGAGGAGTTGACAATAAATATATAAATTCTAAGAAAGAAAAAGCTAAAACAATTTATATTAATGCAACTTGCGTATTTGGAGGAGTTGACATTAAATGATGAATTTTCACAAAATAATTAAGTATTGTGCGCTAGCCTTTGCTTTTTTTCTTATTTTTGGAATTTTATCTGGAATTATGTATCTCATGATATCTATTGGAAATATTTTTAATGATGATAATAATATCACTGATAAATTAGAAGAAATAAATATTAATAGTGATGCGAAAATAATTGAAATAGATATCAATAGTTCTCATTTAACTATTAAAACAGGTGATGTTCTAAAGGTGTTGACTAATAATAAGGATATTGTGATAAGAGAAGAAGATAATAAACTTTTTATTGAAGAAGAGGATGATAATTGGTTTTCTTTTGGTAACGATGATAGTAATCTAGTTATTTACATTCCAGATGATTTGATTTTAGAGGAAGCAGCTATTAATACTGGAGCGGGCAAAATAGAAATAGACAAGTTATCGACAAAAAAATTATATTTAGATTTGGGGGCTGGTAACGTTATCATTCATAATTTAGAGGTTTTAGATGAAGCTGAAATTGATGGTGGTACTGGTAAAGTTGAAATAAAAGATGGAATTATTCATAATTTAAATTTAGATATGGGAGTAGGTAAGTTGGTTTTTACTTCATATTTGATTGGCAATAGTGATATTAGTGCAGGAGTTGGTTCTATAAGCCTGAATTTAATGGGGAATAAAGACGAATACAACATAACTGTAGATAAAGGAATAGGTTCGGTTAAAATGGAAGGTACTGAGATCCGTTCTAATACTCATTATGGTAATGGCTCTAATTTGATTCAGATTGATGGTGGTATAGGAAGTATAGATATCGATTTTAAAGGTGGATTTTATGAGTAAGGATATTCTTGTAGTTAAAAAG
>CALVYX010000014.1 GCA_944372315.1 uncultured Bacilli bacterium | reverse complement strand
ATAGAAGATTATGATTTAGCTTTTTATAATCAGGAGACTATTTTAGGTGGAACTGATTTAGGACTTTCAAGTTATCCGGCATTTAATTCACCCCAAGAAGTAGGAGATGCTTTTATTAATGCAGGGTTTAATTTAGTTAGTTTAGCTAATAATCATACTCTTGATAGAGGAAGTGAAGCAATTATTAGTTCTAATAATTATTGGAATAGTAAAAGTGATGTATTATCTAGTGGATCCAGAAATTCGATAGAAGAGAGAAATAATATTGAAATAAAAGAGATAGATGGTATAAAATATACTTTATTGGCATATACCACTACAACTAATGGTATTAGAAGTGAAAATGATTATTATGTTAATATTTATGATGAAGAACAAGTAAAAGAAGACATTGAACAAGTAAGAGATGAAGTTGATCTTTTGTTAGTATCAATGCACTGGGGAGAAGAATATAGTTTTGAAGTAACTGAAGAACAAGAGGAAATCGCTAATTATTTATCTAGTTTAGGAGTAAATATTATCATTGGACATCATCCTCATGTTGTTGAACCTATTGATTATATTGATGATACTTTAGTTATTTATTCGCTTGGTAACTTTTTATCTGGACAAGAAGGAATAGAAAGAAGAATTGGATTAATGGTTTCAGTAGAAATTGAAAAACAAGATAATCAATTAATGATAGGAAATCCAACTGCTACTCTTACTTATACTAATTATGACAATGGAAATGTTAAAAGTAATTTTAAAGTGTATCCTTTTAATAAGGTAAATAATTCAATATTACCTGGGTATCAAAGTTATTATGAAGAATATATGGATATAATAACTAGTAGAAGTGGTAAAGTAATTAAATCGCCAATTTAGAGGAGTGATATCATGGAAATACATAATAGAAAAGCAAAACACGATTATTTTATTGAAGAAGAATATGAATGTGGTATTGTACTTACTGGTACAGAAATAAAATCAATAAGAAATGGTGCTTGTAATTTTAATGATAGTTATGTAATTGTAAGAAATAGAGAATTGTTTATATTAAATATGTATATAGGAGAATATAAAGAAGGAAATATTTTTAATCACAATGAAACAAGAACTAGAAAATTATTGATGCATAAAAAAGAAATAATAAAGTTATATGACAAAATTAGATTAGAAGGATATACTCTTATACCACTAAAATTGTACTTTAAGAACAATAAAGCCAAGATATTAGTTGGATTATGTAAAGGTAAAAAGAATTATGATAAGCGTGAAGCAATAAAAGAAAGAGATATTAAAAGAACATTAGAGAAAGCTAGTAAAATTAAATACTAGCTTTTTTATAACTAAAGAAACTTTAATAAAGATTGACATATAATTAAAATATGATAAAATGGATATTCCACTATTAAATTAAGGAGCTGATACAATGGAATATTTGCCTTTTTTAATTCGTGTTACAGTATGTTTTGTTTTAGGAATTATAATAGGTGTAGAAAGACAGTGTCGTAGAAAAATTGCTGGAATTAGAACAATAACTTTAGTTTCATTAGGAGCATTTTTATTTGTTTCTATTTCTAAATTAACTACTAGTAATGATATTACTAGAATTGCTGCTCAAGTTGTATCGGGAATGGGCTTTTTAGGAGCAGGAGTTATCTTAAGAGATGGAACTAATATAAGAGGATTAAATACAGCTGCAACATTGTGGTGCGCTGCTGCTATTGGTACATTAACAGCATTAGGATTCATTGTAGAAGCAGTCATAGGAGTTACATATATTTTATTATCTAACTTGTTATTACGTTTTATATCACGAAAGATGACTTTAAAAACAATGAATAAAAACAAGGTGGATTATATTGTTAAAGTACTCTGTTCACTAGAAAAAGAAATGGTTATTAAAAACATGCTTATTCAAAAACTAAAATCTAATCAAAGTAAAATAAAAAGCTTTTTTAGTGAAAAAGAAGATGATGGGGTAAGAATAGAGATGCAATTAGAATTATTATCAAACTCTACAGATATGCTTGATAATTTAGTAAATAAAGTTTGTATAGAACCTGGTGTAACATCAGTAGAATATAATAAATTATCAAATTATGCAGATGATGATGACGATGATTATGAAGTAAAATAAGAATTATATTTAGTAAATAATGGTATTAGTTGAATTTATTTATTAAATGTATTATAATTCTTATACATGGGGTCGATTATGGTTTCGACAGGATAATTTAGTCTTAGACTGCAAGTAGGTGGCAACCTTCAAATGCAAAATAAAAATAACTGGAAACAGAAATCAATTAGCTTTCGCTTAATTTAAAATAGGAAGCTGCTTCTTTTATTCTTTTTTCTGCGGAGAATATTAGAGGCTCGAATTTAGCAGAATATACTATTTTCATCCTAGGGAAATAGTGAATAATTTTAGGATAGTTATATTATTGTTCGTTAACTAGCTTATAATATAGCGAATGTTACTAGTTAACTAAACTTGTAGACGTCTTTGATAGAGTTATTTTGGACGGGAGTTCGATTCTCCCCGACTCCACCAATGTTGTTATTACCTTGAAATATCAAGTCTTTTTATTTTTTTAGGTATTATTTAGGCACTGTTTTATAGCAAAATGAAAAGTAAAATATAAAAAAGGAAACATTAAAATTAAATTAATGTTTCTTTTTAGAATACTTGTTAGCAAATTTAGTTAAAATACAAATAATTAAATCCTAATTCTTTATAAATTGTAGATGCTCTAGGAAGTGAAAGTAGTCTTGCAAATATTAAGTTATATAGTTCATCAAATAAAAATATAGCACATAGGGTATAACTTAATATTAAGAAAGTTTTTTTATTCATTTTTTTAGCTAGGTAAAAACAAAATGGAACTATTAAATAGATTAATAATAAACTTGATAATCCAAAAATAATAACACTTCTTAAACAAACATACCCATTAATGCTTCCAAAACTTAATATTTCTGAATTATAATCCCAACATTTAACATTCATGATATGTTCCATACCCCACCCACCAATATACTCTAATATTCCGGTTAATATGGCACTTATTAGAAAAACAAGTAGGGGATTTTTTCTTTTTTTATAAGTTGCAAAATATACTATAACTGCTCCTATAGCATATATATTTATCCAAGGTAGAAAATTTCCTCCTCGCCAATATATTTCTTTCATTCCACTATTAAAGTAATAAAATATAACTTCATATAAAAAACCAAAAATTCCTGATATTACAATAATTAAAGAAAATATTCCCAACATAGTACTCTTGTCAAAAGAGTGATCTTGGTTTATATATTTTTTATAATTTTTTATCATACTATTAATGTCCGTCCTTATTTCTAATATTTTATTTATTATATTATATCAAAATTTTATAATTTTTTTAATATTTATTGACTATTGAATATATATTCAACTATAATTGAGATAGTTGAGTAATAATTCAACTAATAGCATATACTATATTGGAGGTAATTATGTCTAGAAATGAGTTTACTTGTGATTGTAATGTTATTCATCAAGATGCAGTCGATAAAGTGTTAACCAAAATGCCTAGTGAAAATACTTTTAATCGCTTAGCGGATTTATTTAAATTAATTGGAGATACCACTAGATGTAGAATACTTTTTGCCTTAGATCAAGATGAAATGTGTGTTTGTGACTTGGCTAACGTATTAAATATGACTAAGTCGTCTATTTCTCATCAATTAGCTACTTTAAGGAGAAGTGGTATTGTTAAATGTAGAAAAGAAGGTAAGGAAGTTTATTATACTCTAGACGATGAGCATATAGTTCAATTATTTGAAATTGGATTAGAGCATATTAATCACAAAGGTTAGAAAGAAGGATTAAAATGAGTAAATATAAATTTAAAATAAAAGGATTAGATTGTGCTAGTTGTGCTAATGAACTAGAAAATGCTTTACAAAAAATAGATATCATAGAAAATGTTTCTATAAGCTTTATGACAGAAAAATTAGTGTTTGAATGTACGGGGGAAAACTATGAATTAGCATTAGAAGAGATAAAAAGAGTAGTAAAAAAAGAAGAACCGGATGTAATAATTGAGGTGAATTAATACTATGAATAAAAAGATGAATATTAAGTTAATTAAAATTATTGTATCAATTATATTAGTTATAACATCTACCATTATAAAATTTGATAATTCCTTAGTTAATAATGTTTTATATATTTTAGCTTATTTAATTGTTGGTTTAGAAATAGTATTAAAAGCTATTAAAAATATTTTAAGAGGAAAAGTTTTTGATGAAAATTTTTTAATGAGTGTAGCAACAATAGGTGCGTTTTGTATAGGTGAATTTCAAGAAGCAGTAGCGG
>CALVYX010000013.1 GCA_944372315.1 uncultured Bacilli bacterium | reverse complement strand
GAAAAGTTGGCAAAATTATATAATGTAACAGAGGAATATTTATTGGGATTAGAAGATTAGCAAAGTAATCTTTTTTCTTTTGTCAAGAAAAAAGCTACTTTGCGAATTAAAATTCTTTTATTTATATAATTGACAACTATATTATGATGTGCTATTGTATAAATTATCAGCTAGGGGGAAATGTAATGATAGATATTGCTGAATTAAGATCAGTAGCCAAAGTAGAATTAGCAAAAAAAGATAATAATAGTGTTTTAAACCATGTTGTATTAGTTTGTGAGTATAGTAAGTTACTAAAAAATAAACTAACTTCTAAAGATATAGAAAAATTAACAGAACTTAAAGAGCAGATGGAAGAAGCTTTGTATATGCAATATATAGAAACAATTGATGTTATGATAGAACTTTTAACTAGTCCTGGTCATGTAACTACACTAGCACGTCGTAGTAATATTTTAGGTAATGATAATTTAAAAAATGAAAAATTAATGATGATGATTCAAGAGACAGGATTATTTAAGAGAATGTGGGAAGATTATAGTAGAGTGAAAAAGGATGTTGCAGATAGCATATTATTAGATAGATATATTCCTGTTTATGATATGGTTTTAAATAATCTTTTTAAAAATCATTGTAATAATTTACAAAGTTTAGTAGATTTTAATAATCAATTTCAAAGATTTGATGGTTCTTTGGTTGATGATTTGCTTACTAAAGTTAATGAATTAGGTAGTGATAAAACTATGCAACTATTAAATGATTTTTCAAGTAATGCAGGACCTTTTGCAAAATTACCTATAGGATATAGAGCAGTTAGATTTGATTCTTTAGAAAATACAACGATTGATGAAAAATTAAATTTCTTTAGTGATCAAAGATTTAGTTATGATGTTAAAAAATATGGTATGGAAACTATGGCTAGTGATATAATTACTACTGCAAATGATGTCAAAATAAAAAAGTATTTGCAAGATAAAAAGAATTAATCTTGCTTTTTTATTGCAAGAATTTCTAAAAAAAGGTATGATATAAGTATATTTAAGGAGGAATCAACATGAGTGTTAAGATAGAAAGATTGAATAGTACTTTTGTAAAGGAAATAAGTTACATATTAAGTACAGAAATCAAAGATGAGGATATCAAGTTTGTAACGATTACTGATTGTGAAATAACGAATGATTTAAGTTATGCTAAAGTATATTTTACGGTACTAGACACTAGTAGAAAGAATGAAACAATAAAAGCTTTGGAAAGAGCTAGTTCTTTTATTAGAGGTAAACTTAGTGAAAGAGTAGAAATAAGACATACCCCAGAGTTAAAATTCGTATTTGATGAGTCTATTGAGTATGGGGAGCGAATAGAAAAAAAGATTGAAGAACTTCATAAAAAAGATGAAATATAGGATTTTCCTATATTTTTTTGTCGAAATTTATAGGGTGTAGGAGTATTTGAAATAAAAAGTTTATCTGATAGAATAAAGTTATAAGATATCATATCCTGTCAAATAATGTAAAATCCTCAAAAGTTTTAGTTGAAAATTTCCTGGGGAGAAGGGGTATAATGATATAAGAGATAAACTAAAACGGAGTTGGTAAGAATAAAGAGAATAAAAAGGTTCTTTACAAAATGAAGAATACTAGTGTTATCTTTATGTTTCGTGGTATTTGTCATGAGTTTAGGGTATGCTGCCTTAAGTCAATATATAGAACTAGACGGAATAGCAAGTATAGATAGAAGTTGGATAGTAAAAGTAACGAACGTTACTAATACCACAAGTAATGGAGCAAGTAGTATTAGTAGTAACTATGTAAGTAATACAGTAACCTTAAATGCTAACTTACTAACATCAAGTTCTACCATCACGTATACCATTACCTTATCTAATCAAGGGAATATTCCAGCAAAATTAAATGATATTGAAATAATTGAAGACGAAAATAGTAATATCACCTATGAAATTAGTGGAGTATTAGAAGAAGTAACAACCTTAGCACCAGGAGAGACCAATACAGCGAAAGTAACGATTAAATATAAAAGTGGAGTAACGAATATCAGTGAAACGAAAAAAGAATTCATGTTAACGTTTATTTATGTAGAGGATCATACGAATTAATGAAGACGAAAGTATTAGATTAATATATCAAGGAACGACACCAGATGCTACAGGAACTGCTGCAACAATAGGAAATAGCATGTTTAACCAAGAAGCAAATGATAATGCTTATGTAGGATACATGTATGGAGAGATAGGAAGTAGTAGTTATGATGCAACTCATACTAATACTACTTCTAGTGTAGTAAAAAAAGAATTAGAACAGTGGTATAAAGAAAATTTATTAGATAATTACTCAACCTATTTAGCAGATGCGGGTTTTTGTGGAGACCGAAGTATATATAGTGGACTTGGATATAGTTCTCAAGTAACAACATATGCACCATCTAATAGAGTAACAAATACATATCAACCACAGTTTGCTTGTCCACAAAGTAATGATTTATATACGACATCTAGTAGTAGTAAAGGGAACAAAAAACTATTTTATCCTATTGGGTTAATTACGGCAGATGAAATAATGTATGCTGGAGGAGGAATGTCTTCTAATACTACTTATTATTTGTATACAGGTTCCTATTATTGGACGATTAGTCCTGTGTCTTTTGGTGGTACTTACACTTATGTTGATCGTGTTGCTGCAGGAGGTTATTTAAGTGGTGATCGTGTTACTAATTCTTATGGAATTCGACCGGTGATCAATTTAGAGAGTGATGTAACTATAACTGGAGGAAACGGATCAAGTGATGAGCCTTATGTCATTAAAACAACTTAATTGAATTATTAATGCTATTTAGAAACTTTTGTGATACAATAGTAATATCAATTGAGGTGGATTATGAAAATTACAGTTGTTCCTAGTAGTATAGAAAATTTAGATAAATATACAAAAATAGGGGCGAAAGCCTTTATTTTTGGTTTAGAAAACTTTTCTATTAATTATCCAGTAGTAACTATAGAAGAAATAAAAAAAATAGTAGAAGGAAATCCTAGTACTGAAATATTTATTAGTATGAATAAAACAATTTTTAATAGTGAACTTCCTTCTTTAGAAAAAGTACTTATTGAATTAAATAATCTTTCTATTAAAGGGGTGTTATTTTATGATTTATCTATTTTATCTATTTACAATAAATATAAGTTTGAATATGATTTAGTATGGCATCAAACTCATATGGTAACTAACTATAATACTTGTAATTATTATTATGATAAAGGAGTCAAGTATGGAGTTTTAGCTAGTGAAATTACAACTGATGAAATGATTGAAATAAAACATCATACAAAAATGAAATTATTTACATATTTGATAGGACGACCTATTATGGCACACTCTAAAAGGAAGTTATTAACTAATTATTATGAAAGTATGAAAAAAGAATATGATGATACTCCTAAAATAATAGAAGAAAAAGATAATAGTTATATTGTTACGGAAACGAAGGATGGGACTTGTATTTTAGAAGGTAATATTATTAATGGAACTTCTTATTTACAGGAATTAAATGGTGCCGGGATTGAATATGGAATCATTGATGGCTATCATATTTCAGATATGTTATTAGAAAAGTTGGTATTTTTAGTCAATAATATTTTAGAAAACAATAGTGCGAGTAGTATACAGGAAGTAATTGATTTAATAGGGAATAATACTGGATTTTTTAATAAAAAGACAATATTTAAGGTGAAGAAAGATGAAAAAAAAGATTGAGTTATTGTCTCCTGCTGGGGATTTAGAACGTTTAAAAGTTACTTTATTATATGGGGCGGATGCTGTATATATTGGTGGACAAGATTATAGTCTTAGAGCAAATGCGAATAATTTTTCGATAGAAGAGATAAAAGAAGCGTGTACTTTTGCCCATTCATTAAACAAGAAAGTATATTTAACTTTAAATATCGTATTTCATAACGAAGATATTTCTGGAGTGAATGATTATATAAAAGCTGTTGCTGATGCTGGAATAGATGCTTTTATTGTAAGTGATCCTTTTATTATTAAGTATATAAAGACTAATTTTCCAAAAGTAGAAGTCCATTTAAGTACTCAAAACTCTACTACTAATATAGAAGCCGTTAATTTCTTTAAGAATGAAGGAGTAGATCGTGTCGTTTTAGCAAGGGAGTTATCTATTTGTGAGATTAAAGATATTATTGATAAAACTAATATGGATGTAGAAGTATTTATTCATGGAGCAATGTGTACTTTTTATAGCGGAAGATGTACTTTATCTAATTATTTAACGAATCGTGATTCTAATCGTGGTGGGTGTAGTCAAGTATGTCGTTTTACTTTTACTATAGAAAATAACGATCAAAAATTTACAATGGCAACTAAGGACTTAAATGCATCAAGATATATTAGTACCTTAATGGATATCGGAGTTGTTTCCTTAAAAGTAGAGGGAAGAATGCGTTCTTTATATTATTTAGCCACGGTAATTGGATGTTATCGTAGAATAATTGATTTACATTATAACAATCAATTAACGGAAGAAGCATTAGAAAAAGAAGAGAAGATATTATCACGTGTAGCTAATCGTGAAACTTCTGCACATTATTTATATCATGAAGCAGATTTTACCGATCAATATTATACAGGAAGACAAGAAATCTCTAATCAAGACTTTTTAGGTTTAGTTATCTCTTATGATCCAAAAGAAAAAATAGTGACTTTAGTTGAGAGAAATTATTTTGGAGTGGGAGATGAAGTAGAATTATTTACTCCTAGTGGAGAAGTACATTCTTTTATTATTCAGGATATGTATGATGAAGATATGAATCTAATTACAGTAGCAAGGCATCCGGAAGAGATTATTAAATTAAAAGTAGATGGAGAAATTACCGGGTATTCCATGTTAAGAAAGAGAGTGAAGTAATATGAATTATAATGATATTAAAAAGATTTTATTGAGTCGTGAGGAAGGGTTATCAAAATATGCTACTAAAAGTAGTAGTGCTATTAGATTTGTTAATGAACAAGATGATATAAGGCCACCTTTCTTTAGAGATATAGATAGAATTATTCATAGTATTTCTTACACTAGATATATTGATAAAACTCAAGTTTTCTCTTTTCAAGATAATGATCACGTGTCTAAACGTATTGTTCATGTACAACTAGTAAGTAAAGTAGCAAGAACTATTGGCAGATGTCTTAATTTAAATGAAGATTTAATAGAAGCAATAGCCCTTGGTCATGATATTGGTCATACTCCTATAGGCCATGTAGGAGAGGCAATCCTAAATGAAATATCTAAACAAGAATTAGGGGAATATTTTATGCATAATGTTCAAAGTGTTAGGACTTATTTAGATATTGATAATAATGGATTAGGAAAAAACTTAACTGTCCAAGTATTAGATGGAATTTTATGTCATAATGGAGAAATATTAAATAATGTTTATGAGCCTAATTTTAAAAAAACCAAAGAAGACTTTTTAAAGGAATATCATGAGTGTTATAAAAACTTAAAAGTATCGAAAGAAATACACCCTATGACACTAGAAGGATGTGTTGTAAGAATTTCTGATGTCATTGCTTATATTGGAAGAGATATAGAGGATGCTATTCAAATAGGCTTATTAAAAAGAAGTGATATTCCAGATGATATTACTAAAATCTTAGGAGATAACAATAAAGATATTATTAATACGATTATTTTGGATATTATAAAAAATAGTTATGATAAACCATATATTAAATTGAGTGATGATGTTTATCATGCTATATTTGCTTTAAAAGATTTTAATTACAAAAATATTTATGCAAAAGCAAACTCAAAAGAAAGACTGAAATATTATAAAGATGCCTTTTACAAATTATATAGTAAATATTTTAATGATCTAGAATATACTAAAAAAGATAGTGCTATTTATCAAGTATTTATAAACAACATGGATAAAAAATATCTTGATAATACTAATAATAAAAGAAAAGTAATTGATTTTATTGCTGGTATGACAGATGATTATTTTATCAAAAGTTATGAAAAAATAAAGTAGAAATGGTGTTAACAAAAAAGACTTGACAAAAGTCTTTTGTTGTAGTATCATTTTAAAAGTATATGAAAAAAAGAGGTGATAATGATGCGCGACAAGAAGATCTATCTTACTAAAGAAGGGTTGGAAGACTTAAAAAAAGAATTAGATGAATTGATAAATGTTAAGCGTCCTGAAAATATTCAAGCAATTAAAGAGGCTAGAGCTTTAGGTGATTTATCTGAAAATGCGGATTACGATGCAGCTAAAAATGATCAAGCTGAAATTGAGGGACGTATTAAAAAAAAAAAAAAAATGTTAGAAAATGTAGAAATTATTGAAAAGAAAAATAGTGATGTAATAGAACTTGGTTCCACTGTATGTATTAAATACTGTGATGATGAAGATGAGACTGATGAATATAAAATTGTTGGTAGCCAAGAAGCTGATCCATTTATGAGTAAAATTTCTAACGAAAGTCCAATTGCAAAAGCAATTATGAATAAAAAAGTTGGGGATATTGTAGAAGTAGAAAGTCCTAACGGAGTTTATAAAATAGAAATCACAGCTATTAAATAGTTGTCAAATTAAGTGTCGATTGACACTTTTTTTATTGTGTTCTTCTTTACATTTTTTATGAATATGTTATGATCATATTAAGATAAAGGAGG
>CALVYX010000012.1 GCA_944372315.1 uncultured Bacilli bacterium | reverse complement strand
TCACTTCTACTGTTGGAGCAACATTATCTATTACAAAAGTATATGAATTAATATTTCCTGCTTTATCTGATGCAACTATTTGATAAGTTCCATCTTCTGTTATATTAGTAACTCCATTAACAAAACTTACTTCTTCGCCATCTTTAGTTAATAGCATATCTAAAAGATTATCATCAACTATTTCAATTACCACACCATTATTATAATATGCTTTATCTTCTACTCCTAAAATATCAGGAGTGGTTTTATCAATAACAAATGAAACAGTAATACGCTTTCCATCAGTTTTATCTTCAGTTACTACTAAAGTATATTCTCCATCTTCTGTTATTGGTTTACTAGCATCATATATAACACCATTTAATTCAACTGTATATGGACTATATTCAGTAATATCTAATAAGATATCGCTATTATAATATGCACCATCTACAACATTATTAATAATTGGCTCTACAGTATCTGATACTGTAATAACTAAATCTTTAGTTTCTACTTTTCCATCTTTAAAACTAATTGTATAAGTAATTAAATATTCACCAATTTTAGTAGTATCAAACCTACTAACGGTTACATATTCTTCTTCCAAGTTACTTCTAAATTTATAAGTAATACTTGCCTCTACTTTGGTTCCATTATCATCTACAGTTACTGTAGGTAAGGAAACTATAGTACCTGCTTCTACTAAAGTAGGAACATCTTTTAAACTCTTCCAAATATCAACAGGATTCTCTTCAGTATTATTAGGTACAGGTGTTGGTTGATAATTAGTAGTTGTATCACTAGTTGTTTCTTCTTCGTTTGGCAATTCTTCTTCTTCATCATCGTTATCATTTTCTTCATCCTGTGGTTCTTCTATATTTGGACTATCATCTTTCTTTTTTTCCAGACTTCTAACATAAGCAAAACCACCAATTAAAAGTGCCAAAATCAAAGCAACTATAACTATTTTCTTACCTTCACCAGAATCTTCGTAGTCACTATCTTTAATCATATCCTCCTCTTTGATTACTTGCTGTTTCTTTTTTGGTTCATTATTTTTTTTCTTTTTATCATCTTTATCCATAGTACTTCCCCCTCGACTATTATCATTACTGTAATTTCATTCTAGCAACGTCTTATTTATAAGTCAATACACTTTACACAAACTTTACAAAAAATGTATTTTAATGTCGAAAGTAATTGGATAATTCTTCTTTTTCACTTCTTGTTTTTCCTTTTCTAAAGATAACATGTTTATAATCTCTTGACATATACTGTAAATCACTTATTACCTTTATTTTCGGGAATTTATAATCATTTAAATGTCGTTCTAATAAAAATTTATTAAAATAAAATCGTTCTTTTTTTAACTCATTTGTCAATTTACAAATTATTAAAATAACAATCAAAAATAAACTTAAAGAAACATTAATATTTTTGAAAATAAAAAAATAACTAATTACCACAATACACATATAGGAAATCAAAATAGTTAGGCGAAAACTTTTTCTAAATGATACAAAATAATTAATAATAATATTTAAAAGTTTACCACCATCTAGTGGATAAATTGGTAATAAATTAAAAAAAAGAATTGAATAATGATAATTCTTAAACAAAGATAATTCATTTATTGTTAAAAAATTAGATATTAATAAATAATAAACAGTTTGAAAAACGGGCCCCATTATCATTATTAGTAACTCTTCTTTCTTAGGTCTATTTAAATCATCATTGAATTTAGTATATCCTCCATAGGGATAAAAATATATTTTATCGACCTTCCAATTTAAAACCTTTGCCATTAAAAAATGGCCTAATTCATGAATGAAAATAATACTAGTAAAAAAAATAATATTTTTAAATAAACCAGACGCTAAACTAATAATTATTATTGTCCAAAAAAGTGGATGAATATAAATATTTTTAGATATAGTCTTTATAATCTAAATACTTCCCTTCTTTTTGAAATACAAGATATAAATTATTATCTAATACTTCACCTAATAAAGTGCCTTTTTGAACATAATCATATATTTTTATATCAGAAATATTAACATTACCATACCAAACATCAATACCATCTATTTGTTGTACAATAACAGTATTACCATAATTTTCTTTTTCACCTATGAATACCACAATACCACTTTCAATAATTGGAACTAAGTAATTATTATTAACTTCCAAAGCAACTCCATCCTTATATAAACTTGCATTATCGTACTCTAATTTCTCATTAAAAACTTTTTCATCCTCTGGTGCTATATTTTCAAAAGGTAAAATATCTCCAAAGTATTTTTTATATAAATTATTCACATATGAGAAAGAAAACTGATCTTCATACACAAAATCATATATTTTGTCTTTTAATTCCGGTTTTACTTTTACCACAATTAACAAAGTAACAAAAATAATCAAACATATTAGTATCTTAGTAATAACTTTATATAAAAACTTATAATTCTTTTTATTACTACTATTATTTTTCTTATTATAAAATTTACTTAAACTTTTATATTCTTCCACTAATATCACCCATTAAACATTATTAACTAATAATTTAATTTAGAACTTTTTTTAGGAAAAACAAAGAAAAGGATGATTCCATAAATAAAATTTAAAATAATAGAATGAAAAACTTTGTAAAAATAATCTTCCCAAATAAATTTATTAGTAATAATTAAAGAATTAATGCTAAAAAATATAAAATCATATATACAAATAACTAACATAACTTGAATTAAATTAATAATAAGATTATCGCTAAATAATTTTTTTAATCCCTTTATAGTCATTAGAACAATGAAGAAAATAATAAAACTTAAAAACAAATTATTAATATATAAGGCACCATATATAATACTAGACATGAGCCACAATTTTACAAAATCTTTTTTATCATTATATAAAAAAACTAAGCTAACAACCGTACATAACGGATTAAAATAAGTAATATTATTATAATTAAATAAAGTAACATTTGGTATCAGTCCGTCAATCATTATAGAAATTATAAACATTATATACTTTTTCATTAGGAACTCCTTATTAAGACAGATACAAATCTGATATTATCTAAATTACTTTTATGCTTGATATAAGCTCTTTTACTAATACCAAATTTATCATTTTCTACTTTATCTACATAACCAATAATAATTCCACTAGGATAAATATCACTTAAACCACTAGTAGTAACTAAAGCTCCCTCTTCTAATTTAAAACTATTATCAATTCCAGAAATAATCATATTATTATCTTCATCAATAGTAAGTACTTTATTAATTTCTTCCCCGTTTGCCCATATTTTTACTGAAATTTTATTATTACTAGAATTATTAGTAATTAATTTAACAACCGATGTATTAAAACCAACTTTTTCAACTCTTCCAACTAATCCATTACCATCTATTACTGCCATTCCTTCTTTTATTTTTGAATTACTACCTTTATTGATAGTAATCTGGCTATTCCAATAAGCTGTATTTCTATTAACAACCGTGGCATTTACAGAAGTAAAGTCGGTTAAACTATTATTTATTTCTAATAATTCTTTTAATTCATTCACTTCTTTTTGAAGTTCTAACTCTCTTCCTTCTAAAACTATATCTTGTTCATTATCAGGAACTATGACATTAATAGGAAAATATAAAATATCTCTTAAAATAAAAGAGTAATTCCAATTGTATTTAATAGAAAAAAATAGTAAGGAAAAAAGTATTCCTCCACTTATAATAAATATTATAAATTGATATTTGAAATCTATTTTTTTCATGTTTATTTCTCCTATACTATTCCATTATCAGAAAAACTGTAATAATTATCACTTCCTGCAATAATATGATCTATTATTGGAATACTTTGAATCCTTCCGACTTCTACTAAAGCTTTAGTAAACATAATATCATCTTTAGATGGTGTTACATCACCACTGGGATGATTATGCATGCATACAATACTAGATGCTGATGTTAAATATGCATGTTTAAAAACTTCTCTCGGGTGAACTACACTTTTATTAACTGTTCCCATAAATAATAATCTCCTTTCTATAAGTTCATTTTTATTATTTAAATATAAGCAATAAAAATATTCCTGCTTTTTGTCTAAAAATAAATATTTATTTTCTAAATATATGTCATAGGGATTAGTAAACTTCTTCTTCATTACTTTTTTCTCAATATAAATTCTTCTTCCAAGTTCAATAGATGAAATAATTTCAATTGCTTTTACCATTCCTATTCCTTTGATAGATAATAATTTATTAACCGTAATATTTTTTAACTCACTAATATTATCAATAGAATTTAAAAGATCCATTGCTAAAGCTTTCACAGATCTATCTTTAGTACCAGTTTTTAGGATAATTGACAATAGTTCTTCATTAGATAATGATTCAACACCATCTCTAATGAATCGTTCTCTTGGACGTTCTTCCTTTTTTATATCTTTTATTAAATAGTTCATATAAACCACCTAATAAATAATTATCTCTTTTCTACCTATTTCCTAATTAGTTAAAACCATTTCTTCATAACTAGATAATATTACTTCATTGATAGATTTAATATCTTCACTACTAGAAGCATTATCTAGTAATATATCAAATTGTTCTAAGTTGCTAATAAACTCTATATCATCTATCACTGTTTTTTTTATTGAAACATCAATATCTTCTTTACTAAAAACATCTGCTACTTTTTCCGCATTATTCTTTTTGGTACTAATTCCTAAATAAACATAAAATTTATTATCTTTTTCTACTATCATATAGTTTTCTACTTTTTCTAATGCTTTATTCATTTCCTCTTTAGAATCATATACTCCTAGTTGTAATAAATATGAATTATAATCATTATCTAAATGTTGTTCTTTTTCATATTGTCTATAAAAAATATTTCCCATAATTAATCCAGATAAAATAGCAATACCAATCCATACTAGAAATTTTTTATTCATATTATCACCAGTATGATCATACAAAAATTGATAATCGACTTTTGTCGAAAAAAGATAAATTTCATACTAATTAAAAAAAATAACCTTTCGGTTATTTTCTAATACTGCTTTCCAAAATAAATTCTAGTAGTTGCCTTTTCTCCACAACATACACATGGTCCATCTACTTCTTCATCTTCAATAATACAACGAGATTTTAATCCTAAATCTTCTTTAATTTTATCTTCACAAGAAACATTACCACACCAATTAACCTTAATAAATCCCGGTTTATTATTAGCAATTTCTGTCATGTCTTTATAATTCTTAGCTTCATAAATCATACTATTACGTCTATTTAGAGCTCGATTATACATATCCTCTTGAATTTGTTCTAATAACTTAATAACACTTGTAGTTACTTCATCGATTCCAACTTGAATCTTTTCTAAAGTATCACGTCTTACTAGAGTGACAACTTTGTTTTCTAAGTCCCTTTTACCAATTTCTATTCTAATCGGATATCCTTTGACCTCTGCTTCAGCAAATCTAAATCCTGGTGTTTTATCACTATTATCTATTTTATTAGAAATATTTTGATTATTTAATTTCTCTTTTATATCATTAGACAAATTAATAATTTCATCACTATTACCTATAGGAATAATAATTACTTGAATAGGAGCAATTTTAGGAGGTAATACTAATCCTCTATCATCCCCATGAGTCATAATAATAGAACCAATCATTCTAGTAGATACTCCCCACGAAGTTTGATAAGGAGTCTCTAATTTATTTTCTTTATTTAAAAAAGTAATATTGAATGCTTTAGCAAAATGATTACCAAAATAATGACTAGTACCATTTTGTAATGCTACTCCATTATACATCATAGCCTCTAGTGAATAAGTTTCTTCTGCTCCTGCAAATTTTTCTTTATCTGTTTTTCTACCTACTATGACTGGAAGGGCCAAATAATTTCTTTGTAAATCTTCATAAACACCTAGCATTCTCAAAGTCTCTTTTCTAGCTTCTTCACTAGTAGCATGCATCGTATGTCCTTCTTGCCATAATATTTCTCTACTTCTTAAAAAAGGTCTAGTCTCTTTTTCCCATCTAACAATAGTACACCATTGATTATATAATTTTGGTAAATCGCGATAAGATTTAATAATTTTACTATAATGTTCACAAAATAAAACTTCACTAGTAGGACGCACGCACATTCTTTCATCTAGTTTTTCACTACCACCATAAGTAACCCACGCTACTTCTGGAGCAAATCCTTCCACATGTTCTTTTTCAACATTTAAAAGACTCTCTGGTATAAACATAGGCATTTGAATATTCTCGTGTCCGGTATCTTTAAACTTTTTATCTAATACTTTTTGAATATTTTCCCAAATAGCATATCCATAAGGTCTTATGATCATACTTCCTTTAACGTTAGAATAATCAACTAAATCCGCCTTTCTGCAAACATCTGTATACCATTTACCAAAATCTTCATCACGACTTGTAATCTCTTTTACTTGCTTATCATTCATATACATCTTCCCTTCCACCTGTTTCTTTTATATTATACGCTATAAATGAAGAAAAAAAAAGACTTAAAAGTCTTTCTTAATTAGCATTAGTATTTAAATTTCTTTTTTCTGCTTTTCTTTTATCACGGCAAGCTTTACATCTTTTTGGTTCATTAGTAAAACCTTTTTCAGCATAAAATTCTTGATCTCTTGCAGAAAATATAAATTCAGTACCGCAGTCTACACATTTGATAGTCTTATCTTTATACTCAGCCATCTTCTTCCCTCCTTAATCAAACTAATTAGAACGTTCTTTTAGACATTTTCTTATCTTTTTTTTTAATTAAGAGAGAATATAGCCAAAATACAAGTTCAGTGAACTAATCACTAGTTAAGTGTAGCACACTACTATAAAATATGCAAGAGATTAGATTTAATTACATGTTAATCTATAATTTGTTATTCAATTCTTCAAGCAAATTGGTTTTATCTATAAAATCATCAAAACCATCTTCTAAATAATGATCTGCTATAAATAATTTATCTTTGTTTAATAACACTATTTTCTTACTTTGGTTATTCAATGCATTTAGTTTGTCCACTATTTCTATTCCATTCATAATAGACATTTCATCATTGATTAAAATAATATCGTAATATTCTCTATTAGATATTTTTTCTATACAGTCCTCTCCATACATAGATACTGACACATCATATCCTTTATGCTCTAAGCTAGTCTTTATTTTTCTTATTTCACTATCGTTATCATCCACTATTAATACTCTTTTTATATTTAGTAAATATTCACTATTTTTATTGTTCAGATAATTAGCAATATATTGATCTAATGTTATTATTAATTCTGTTCCTTTATTTATATCACTTTTTATATACATAGTACCACCTAAAGATTTTATAATTTTATAGGAAAGTGGTAAATCTACATCTAATCTTTGTATTTTTAAATACTCCTTTTCTGTTATTTCTAGATCTTGCTCTAGTATATTATTTATTTTCACTATATCCATTCCACATCCGGAATCTTCAACAGTTATTACAAGACGGCACACATCATATTTGGTAAATGAACTTACATCTACATGAACATATCCTTCTTTCGTATTTTTTATTGCATTTATAATCACCGACATTAATACTTGTTTGATCTTTATTTTATCTCCATATAATTCTGTCGGTATATTATCTACTACAGAAAAATTATAATCTATTTTTCCCTCTATATAAGTCTTACCTCTTCTTTTAATATCTTCCAATAAAGAATATATATTATAAGTGCTTTCACTCTTTTTAATATTACTTCGATCAAAAGAAGTAATACCTAAAACATCATTTATCAAATAATCAATTTTTCGATTATTTTTGTATATGTTATTTATAATTATATTTGTATCCTTTTTAGTTTTACTACTGTTTTTATATCTTTCTATTTCTCTATCTATATTATGAACTGGTTCTCTTATTCCTTGAGATATCTTAAATAGAAACGCAGATTTTTCTTCACTACTTCTTTCGATTATTTTTCTATTTTCTATTAGTTCTTCCACTAATTTGATATCAGGATTTTCAATAGTAAAAATCATGATTAAATTAATAAAACTAATCATTAAAGAAATAAAATTAATTTCTGGAATAACAGCTCTTAATATTGCTACAACAACGATTAATATTATAAGAAAATATAGTGGTGTATATTTAGATTTGTTTTGATTATTATTTTTTAATAGTACTGTTATAATCATAGCTATTATATAAAATATGGCTCCTACTAGCCCAAGAATTGTTAATGGTCCTTGCGAATCCATAATTCCATTAGAATTAATAATATTAACATCAAGGATTAAAGCTAATAAATACATAATAATATTAATGAAAACAAACGTTAATATTAATTTTTTACTTTTATTCTTTTTTGAAACATTATAAATATAAAAAAACATCAAACTACACCAAGTGATAATAGTAATTACGTCAAATCTATTTAATAAAATTAATATCTCATTACTATTTATAGTAAATGCTACTAAAACAATTAGATTAGTTAGAGTAGATTCAATAATATTTGTTATCAACATATATTTAAAAATTATAGTTTCATTATTTTTTACTCCTTTTTTAGAAAAGAAAACCACACTGATTAATATGGCTATAGCCAGTGCACACCACGTTAAAAATACATTCCCCATTTTACTTCCTCCTACTACTAATCAAAAATATTATCTTTTAATCTTTTATTATATAAAAATGCATTATTTCTATTTGGTATTAGTTTTTTTACTGGACCATAAACTTCTTCTCTTTCTACAACATCTTTAGGTTTGTAAATTAACCTATTAATGTACTCTGTATTAAAATATGGCCATTCACTAAACCTTTTTTCAACGTACTTTATCCATTCATTTTCTTGCAGTTCACTTCTTTTTTGAATAGGCATACTTTCCCATATTTCCCATTTTAAAGTAGCTAAAGTATCTCTTAAATCGTTAATGGCTCTTGTCTTTTCAATTGTTCCTTCACCATACAAATTCATATCAATATTTTTACCTATATTAACTTTAAAATGCTTACCATATTGTTCGGCCGCAACAGGAACTATTATGGCATTCCCTTTTCTTGCTACATCAACAATTCCCCAATAACATGGAAGAACAGGTAAATTAGGCGAAAGATTCCATGTTCCTTCTGGAAAATACATCAGATTCCCATTTTCTTTCAAAAGTTCAATCATTTTATTTGTTGCGTCTACGCGATCTTCTTTTACTATTTCATTAAAATATATAACCCCATTTAATCCCAAAAAAGGCGCGTCAATGATTCCCTGAATATGTTCAAAATCTCCAGATAATAAGTAATAATGTTCTTTTATTGGTTCACTTACAACTTCTATATCAAACTTTCCAACATGAGTTATAGCAAAAATAATTGGTCTATCCGTTTTTTCTCTTTCATCTTTGATTAAATCATAGGAAAAACCACCAAATCTATTTTTTGTTTTATATACTAAAAGAATATATTTATGGAGCTTCTCTCTTTGGTCCAAAGTCAATTTACTATAAAACTTATCATCATTTTGTTCTCTTAATTGATAATATAATTTTAAAAATTCTTCTTTACGTTTTTCTCTTTCTTCACTAGTGATTCCTTCTTCAAAAATCATCTTTTGTTTTTCTGCTAAAATATTCATATATCCCCCTATTACAACACAAAAAAAGCGCAAGTACCCTATTAAAGCCTGTACTAGCGCTTTCCTTAATTAAAATTCATACGTATTTTAACATAAAATTTCGCTTTTGTAAACTAAAAATTAAACATAATCCACTCCGGTTTAATAATTAACAGTAATCCTATTAATAACATGATTATTCCACCTATTAAGTGAGTATATTTTGTATATTTCGTAGTTACTCCTGTAACTTGCAGTGTAAACATAGCAATGGCAAAAACGATTAAGTCATCTAACATAAAGAAGAATACATAAATTAAAATATAAATGATTGAGACTGTTTGATCTAAATTATTAATTGCTAAAATATTAGTAAATAACACGGGTAATCCTGCTGAACAAGCAAGTTCTACAATATTTACTGATACAGCTAAAGCAATTACACCAATGGTTGCTAAAATAATACTTTTCTCATGAGTAAATTTCTTTATTCTATCAAATATTTTCTTTCTTTTTTCATCATTTACTACAACACATCCAGCATCTTTCTTTCGTTCACGATAATAACTTCGTAAATTGATTAATCCTCCAATAACTGCAACTAGAGCAATTAATATTTGAACCCATCTTATTTCTGATATACTCATAACAATATTTAGCCATGCTAACATAAATAAAAGATATACCATCGATGAAGTTAGTAAGAAAGATACACCTAAAAACCACATTCTTTTCTTGTCTTTCATATTAAGTAACATACTAATCAAAAATATTAATACCCACATAGCACACGGATTAAATCCATCAACAAGCCCCATTACTATAGAAAGAATTGGTAGGCTAACACTTTTTGGATCTACCTTACCTAAAAGTGGAATATCTACAGTATCATCCACCTCTACTTCACTTTCTTCCAGATAACTATTGATATTATCTTCGGTTATACTGCCATCAATGATTCCCCCAACAATATTAACATAGTCCCCTTCACGATATGATTTGATAATATTTTCTATTTCCAATTTAGTTGAATTATTAAATCCTACTCGATATTCGCTACCTATAACTGTATAGGGAACATAAGGAGTTTCTCCATCAATCAAAGTTTGTACTTTATCTAAAAGATCACTATTTTCTTGATTTTCACTTACTTCGTACGTATAAACATTAATATTAGGATCATTCTCTTGTAAATCACTTAAATATTCTTTTTCTTTAGCACAATGAGGACAGGTATTAGAATAAAACAGATAAATATCAATTACTGTCTCGCTAGCATTTACACTTGTTGGTATTACTAGTAATAATGCAATTAATAAAATTAAAAATTTCTTCACAAACATCACCTACTGTATTTATTAATTACTTCTTCTATTTCTTCTTTACTCTTCTCACCATTTAATCTAGCTACTTCTTCATTGTTATCATAAAATATAGCAACCGGCAAAATATTTCCCACATTATATGTTTTTACAATATCTTCATCCATATCATAATCATAAGTAATAATTTCTATATCTTTATATTCTTCCTCAATTTTTTTCCATATTTTATGCATAGATAAACAACCACTGCACCACATAGCATTTATTTTTATTATTTTCATATTAACTCCTTAATGATAATTTATCGACTATCTTGATAAATTTATCTAAAAATATTTTTATTTCTTCTTCTTTAGTAACATAAGATAAACTTATACGAATACTACTAGATGCTAATTCTTTATCATTAGTTAAACTATATACTGCTTTCGAATAAGAATTACCACTAGAACATGCTGTCTGTGTTGATATAAATATCTCTTCTTCTTCCAAAGCATGAAGCATGGTCTCCGGTTTTATTCCCATCACACTAAGATTTAATATATATGGTGAGCATTTATTATTACTATTAATATGGATGTTTGAATATTTTTCAAGTTCTTCTTTCACCATATTATTTAGTTTGGTAACATAATTATAATGTTTCTCTATATCAACATAAGCCAATCTTAAAGCTTTAGCAAAAGATGCAATAAGTGCTACTGCTGGGGTTCCACTTCTATAAATAGTCGTACTCTTTCCCCCGTGAATTAACGGTACTAAATTTATCTTGTCTTTTTTTATAAGTCCTCCTATTCCTTTTAATCCAAAAAATTTATGAGCAGAAAAACTAGCTAAATCAACATTTTCTAAATTAATTTCTTTTTTCCCTATTATTTGAGTTAAATCAGAATGAAAAAAACACTTAGGATAATCTTTTAATATTTTCCCTATCTCTTCAATAGGTTCTACAATTCCTATTTCACTATTTACAGCTGTAATTGATACTAAAATAGTATCATCTCTTAAAAGACTTTTTAGATCATCTAAATCAACAATTCCATTAGCATCTGTTTTTACAAAATCTACTTCAAAACCTAATGTTTGCAAATAACTAATTGGTCCATAAATAGAAGAATGTTCAAAATTAGTTGTAATGATATGTTTACCTCTATTTTGATATTGTAAGCAAATTCCTTTGATTGCTGTATTATTAGATTCGCTAGCTCCACTAGTATAAATAATTTCACTAGGTTTTACTTTTAGGATATCTGCTATTTGTTTAGTAGAAGCATCTATTAACTCTCTTGAAGATACTCCTAGACTATGTAGAGAATTAGGATTTCCTGGAAAATCACGTGATACTTTTACAAATGTATCTAATACTTCTTCATTCACAGGAGTTGTTGCAGAATAATCTAAATATATCATAATATCACCTTTTAAAATTATAACAAAAAAAAAGAGTAATTACTACTCTTTTAATTAGTTTTAATTACGTATGGATTAGAACTGGTTCCGTCTCCGCTAGTTATTTCTACAGTTGATTTCAGATTGATGACTGGCCTAATTCCAGCACTGTTATGCACATTATTAGTAGTTAATTCCGTAAAATTAACAGCAATATACTCATCTGGAACCCAATGAAGTTCATATGGTGACATGATCCAACCAACACTGGAATTTAAATAATTGCTATTGTTTTCAGAATTTGCACTTCCACCAGCATATGCTACTTCATCCGCTGTTATTAATCCTATTGGATAATCTAATGCTTTATTTCCTTTATTGCTACTAGAAATTGTATATAAATCATTACTTTGTGGACAGGAAAATTGTGGCTCCCGATCACCCGTACCTGCATTTAATCTCTTATATGGGCCATATGATGTTTCATTAGTAGCACCAACTCCTGTTCCTGTAAATAAACTTCGATCTCCACAAAACCCTGAGTCTGCTATATAAGCTGAATAATTATTCAACAAATTATTTTTATACCACGTATCTACTACTCCTTTTACGGTACTATTATTAATATTGGAGTGTGTTTCTTCGTATGTGCTACTTCCTGGTGTTCCATACATATATCCCACATACGCATTGTCATGAGAGTTAGTGTTAAATTCACTACTACCTATTGTTGCTTCGTTTCCAGTTGCTGTTGGTGTTGTTCCTTGATAGATTAATCTGACTGTTCCATCTTCATTGATTCTTATGATTCTCCAATAAAATCCTGCAAAGCTCACATAGTTATTCTCTACTGCTCCTCTAAAGTAATATGTTGTTTTGTTGTCTTCTGTATTAGTATTTGTATAATATAATCCTTTCGTTCCATCTTGTTCACTTGTATAAATAAAATTTATATTCTCATCACTTTGGGCTTGATTATTCTTTAATATTGCATTTACTAATGTTGGTTTTCCCGTATCTTCATTATCTATATTAGGATCACTTGGAGTTAATTGTTGACCATCATCTTGAATACACTCAATATCCATGATTAATTCTTTTGTTGTATCACTTGGTATAGAAGTTGCCTCTCTATCAAATTCTACTATGATTTTAAATGTCTTACTAGCACCTGACGTTAATCTTTCTTGATTCTGTATTTCTTCTATTGTGTATATGATTACATAACTTCCTGTGGTTTTAATATTTACTTCATTGATGATGGCATCTACACTTCCACTGTTCTTTATGGTTATACTATATTCTATCTTATCTCCTGGCTTTCTTAATCCTGCATTAAAAGTAGCACTGGTACTATTATAACTTGGTTCACTTATGTTATAGGCTGTTCCTGTAATACTACTAGTGATAGAAGTTATTTCTATACTCCAAGTACTTGTTATATTACCTGTTCTATTAATTGTTAATCCGGTCATAAATGCAGCATACACTACTACCATTACTAGCACCAAGGCACACATAACTCCTATGATTATATTTTTCTTACTTCTATACATCTTTATCACTCCGCTTTAGTTTATCTCATATACATTATACCCCCCCCTCAACCAGATAATTTTCAATATAATTTTTAAAGGATCTCTCTCTTTACATCTTGCTTGACAGAGAATAATATTTTTAACCAAAAATAACTTTTTCAATACTCATCATATTATAAAATTGAATAAAAAAAGAATTGATATTCATCAATTCTAAATATTTAAATATTCTTCCAAGGTTAATCCACTTTTGTATACTTTAGTAGCTAGTTCTACTCCTAAATATCTTACATGCCAAGGTTCATATTTATATCCTGTTACATCCTGTTTTCCTTTTGGATAGCGAATAATAAAACCATATTTATGAGCATTAATTGCTAACCATTTACCAGTTTCTGTATCACCAAAATTATCATCAATTGCACCAATATCAAAGGCAAGTCCTGTTTGATGTTCAGAGTGACCTGGTTTTGCTGAAAAAGTATCCGTCATAGCTTGACCATATTTTTTTACATAATTGTTATATAAATTAGTTTGATAATTATAAGATCTAAATCCTGAGCAATATCTTAAATCATATCCATATTTAGCAGCTTCCATCCTCATTAAATATAATTGGTTTGCTGCTTCCTTATTCTCGCCTGGATTATAATTAGCAGGAAGAGAATATTTTTTATTAACAATCAATATTCCTTCTACATAAGTGATGCCATTTACCACTACGATTCTAGGGATTACAACAACTTCCCTTACTATACTGTTAGAATTATGATTACTATCTGTAACTGTATAAGTAATTTTATAAGTACCTGATTCTTTAGTATTAATTTCTTTATCGAAAGTCACTTCTACTTTTAAAGTATCGCTTTTATCATAGTTATCTGATACTTCATATCCAGGATCAGTAAAAATAGAACCATAACTTATTTTTAAAGGATTATCTCCTTTTAATTTAATCTCTGGTTTAACATCGTCCACTACTTTTATAATTCTTTCTAAATTTTCTTGTTTACCATTTGGTAATGTAATACTATAATTAATTTTGTATTCTCCTAATTCATCTACTTTTACATTGCTACTATCAATCTTTATTTTTTTATTATAATCTTTTCCATTTACTTTAGCTTCTGCTCCTGCTTCTTCATATTTATCCCCATAAGATAATAGATACTTCTCTTCTCCCTTTAGTGAAAATGATACTGTAGGGTATAAATATAATTTTAAAAAATAACCTCCTATTATTAAAGCAATTATCAATAATATTAATAAAATTATGATTAAATATTTCCAAATTTTCTTTTCTTTTTTTTCTTTCTCCATAAGTATCTATCCCTTATTATATATTCAATAATATTATACTCTTTTTTATACGAAAGATCAAAACATATATAAAAAAAGTGAATTCAATCAAGAATTCACTTCTATGCTTTATTTTCTTCTTTTTAATTTTGCTTTTTCTTCTTCGTAAACTTCATCTATTTCTTCATATTTAGCTTTAGTATAAGGATTTTTCTTAGCTAAAGATATACTTGTAGTTAGAATTGATACTCCTCCTGCTATTAATATAGGAACTAAACAATCAAATCCTGCAGCAATTGCATCATAACAACTAAATATAGCTGTACCAACCATACCACCAGCACCTAAATAAGTAATAGCATTCTTTTTATTTTGATAATTTTCCTCTTTAACTTTATTATCCCAATATCCTTCAATACCTCTTTCACTAAGATGATATTTTTCTTTTGCTATTTTTGAAACGTTAGCTTTTAATCTTTTTACGTTCATTATAAATTCCCCCTTAAAGATAGTTGCTATTATACACTATTTTATTATTTTTGTCAAATACTAAACTATTTAACTCTGGATCAATGGGTAACTCAATAATCACATTAGTACCAATATATTTTTCCGACTCATAAGTAAGAGTTCCATTATGTCTTTCAATAATCTCTTTTGATAAGTTTACCCCTATTCCTGTTCCATTATATTTCGTAGTATAAAAAACTTCTCCTAAATGTTCCAATTCGTCTTTTGTCATACCAATCCCATCGTCACTAATAATAATTTTTATTTTATCTTTAGATAATTCAGTTTTTATATCAATTGTTAATAATTGATCTTCTATTTTAGCTTCCATACTATTTTTTAAAATATTTACTAAAACTTGTTTTAATCTATTATAGTCAGCCATCATATATACCTCATCATCAATAATATCAAAATGTGTATTTACATTTTTATCTTTCAATAATAATCCCATTGATCTAGTAGTATCCTCTATTAACATAATAATATCAATAATATCTTTTTCTATTTTTACTCTTGTAAAATCTAAATAATCATCCATAAGTGATAACGTCCTATTAATTTCACTCTTAATAATAGGTATATATTTATTCACTTTCTTTTTATTATCCAAATCCATCATATCTAAATATCCTTTACATACTGCAATAGGATTTTTTATTTCATGAGTAATTTTAAATAGTGAATTTCTAATTGTTTTTTCCTTTTCTAATTCTTTTATTGTATTATTAATCGTTACCATATCCTCTATTTTTCCTATTAATTTATAATAAAAAATAGTAGCTACATAAAAAATTCCAATAGAAAAAATAATGTTTAAAAGATTTAACCATACTGAATTCGTTGGAGCGATAAAATAAAAAGTAAAAAAAGATAAAATGAAAGCTTTAATAATGGTAAAACTATTAATTATGTAATTAGAAGTAATATTCTTTTTTCTTGATAAAATATATAAAATAAAGTATATACAATATTCGAAAACAACAATACTAGGGCTATAATTAAACACAATAATATAATGAAAAACTAAAATAATAGAAATAATGATTGCAATTAATTTTCTACCTTTTAAATAAGCAAATAATAAAGGAATATTAATTAAAATAGATATATAACAATTATCTTTGAAATATCCATAACGACTAATTAAAAATATAGATAAAAATAATGCTAGTTCAAAAAACTGATTCATCGTATCGCGATTCGTTGTCTTTTGATATGCAACATAAATAAGATATAAAAATAAAGGAAATAAAAGTAAAATCGTATTTAATAAAAAACCATCAAAAAATCTCATATAATGCCTTCTTTCTATTAACATTATATGAGATTAATTTGTCGAAATTTGTCGAATTATGTCTAAATATCTCGATTTTTATTTTAGATCATCTATATATTTTTTCAATTGTTTAGAATTAGCTCCTAAAATTATTTTTAATTGATTATCGATTTCTACAATTCCTTTAGCTCCTAATTTCTGAATTGCTTCCTTATCAACAATACTGACATCTTTTAGCGTTACTTTAAAACGCGATAAATTAGTTTCAGTAGATATAATATTATCCTTTCCACCTAAATAGTCAACTAATTTATTTAATTGTAAATGCGCATCTTTTCTTCCAGCTTTTAAAATAGCTAAAAGAATGATAAAAATTATGACTAAAATAATAATGTACTCTAATTTCATTTCATTCACCACTAACATTATACTATAATATATTAAAAATACCAAATTATTTATTACGAACTTTTTTTACAATCTGCAAAATATTTAAAATGACTAATAATCCTAATAAACTACTCATAATAATAGGAATATAATTAACATCTTCTTTTTTTGTAATTTCTTTTTCTGGAGTTTTTTCAATTTTTATTTTATAAACATTACTATTACCATCTTCATCTGTAACTATAATTTTAATAATACTTCCATCTTTTAACTCTTCATTTCCTGTTATTTCCACAGTATATTTATCCTCATCAAATATAGCATTAATATCTAGACTATTTTCATCACCAATAACAAGTGTATAATCAAATATGTCTTGTTTAAAATCTATATCGTACCCATCAATAGTTAAATCATCTAAATAAATATCTTTATTAACTAATTTACCCTTTATAACAACAATCGTATAAATTTTTTCGCTTCCATCTTCTGCTTTTACAGTGATAGTAACAATATTCTCACCATCTTTAAAATCTTTATTACCATCAATTTCAACGATAGAACTTTCTAATTCTGGGACAGCATCAATTTCTAATTCAGTAATATCATCACTAACATAATACTCATATTCAATAATATCTTTTTCAAAATCAATATCTTCACCATCAATAGTTAAGTCTTTTAAATATGCATTGGCATTTCTAGTATCAGTACGATTAATCACAATTAAATAACTTCTTGAAGTTCCATCTTCTGCCGTAACAATAATTGTAAATTCATTTTTTCCATAATCAAGACTTTTCTTACCTATTCCTGTAATTGTCGCTTTACTATCATTAGCAACAGCTGTAATTGTTACTTCATCACTATCTACTATAGCATTATAACTAGTAATACCATTAGATTCTTTTAATTTTAGTTCTCCTTTATCTATTGATAAATCTTTCAAAGCATTATCACTAGATTTTTTTATATTTCTTTTAACTGTAATACTATATTCACGTGATTCACCTACTTCAGATGTAACTATAATTCTGAAAGTCTCACTATCTTTAGTTAAAGTTTTAGTACCAGCGCCAACTATTTTAGCATTACCATTTGCTTTAGCATTAAATGTAATTTTATTAGATTCTGTCGTCACTATATAAATAGTTAAGTTTTCTTTAAAAACAGGGCTTAAACTACAATTATTACAATCTTCTAAAGTAAGTGATGATAAAGTATTTATAGTAGATTTTACTTTAACTATAGTACTTACATCATTAACATTAGCTACTTCTTCTTGATTATTAAAAAGTTTTATATCAGATAATTTAATTGTGTTATTTCCTGTAGTATCACTTGAAAACTTTATTTGAAGTGTCCCTAAATTACTATTTGTAATATCACTAGTACTAGTAATAGTTAACTTATTATTAGAAACAGTACCAGTTATACCACTATTAGCTTTAAACGTAACACTAGCACTATTAGGTAACTCTATATTCCCTTCTAATTTATTATAAGCTGTATCACTACTAGACTTTACTACACAACTTAAAGTCTCTCCTGCATTATTACTACTATCACATTCAATAGTTAAATTAGATTCTGCCTCTACATTAAGAGGAATAACTAATAAAAACATAATAAAAAAACTAATATAAAATCTTTTCATACTGCTTCCCTTACCTTCTTATCCTATTCTATAAAAATAATATCAAAAAATAAGATAAAAGTAAATTATTTAAACTAATTTTATAAACGATTTCATTATTATGAAAGTAAAAGAATATTATAAATTATAGGTGTTAATACGACACCAGATAAAATATATGGAATATCTTATAATAGAAAAACATAAAAAGGAGTTGATTTGATGGCTAATAATTGTTGTTGCTTTACTAAAATTTTAAAAGTAATAGATATCTTACAACGTAGTTCTGAAAAAGAAGAATGCTTCGATAATACTTGTAGTAGACCATTTTTAGGAGTAGATATGCCTAGTCTTTGTTTTAATACAAGACCTATAACGTTTTATGGATGTAACAATAACTTGATCACTCTTAATTACGATACAGTAATTAACGGGGAAAGATTAACGGGAACAAGCAGTGTTTTTAGAGTTGAAAGTATAGAAGATGGATGTTTAGTAGTATCTATCTTAATACCTAATCCTGATACTACTGATACTATAAGACCATATATTACTACAAGAAACACTGCAACCATTAATTTAGGATGTGTATGCGTATTGAAATGTTTAGCTGATACTATTGTAGATTTATAAGAAAGGGGGATAACTTATGTGTGGAAATAATAATGAATGCTCTTGCTCTTTTGTTAAAACTTTAGAATTAATTCTTACATTACAACAAAAAGGAGAAGATTGTGATTGTCCAGCTGGATGTACGAAACCATTTTTAGGACCTACTCCAAGTGGTATATGTTTAAATACTAGACCTATTACTTTATATAATTGTTCTAATAATGAACTTTGGTCATTACCATATACATTAAATGGAACCACAAGTACAAGTACAGTATTTAGAATTGAAAACCTAGATGACAATTGTGCAACTTTTAGAGTTTTAGCACCTAATCCAGATACCAATGAAGCAACTAGTTTTCCATATATTTCAACTAATGACTTTTTTACAATTAATCTAAATTGTGTTGGAGCATTAAGATGTTTAACAGATACATTCGTTAGTGGACTATAAAATTAAAACCGTAATCGTTACGGTTTTTTTATTAAAAAAATAACAATCCAAAGATTGTTATTATTCACCATTTACTTTTATTGATAATATATCCTCTAATTGAATTATTATTCCATTACTAGTTAATATATGATCATCTACCTTACTAACTATTTTAGTATAAAAAGTATTATCCTTAGTTACTATCTCCACTGGAACATTAAAGATAAATTGCTTATTTTTAAACAAATTATCTATAGAATTAGTAAAACTATTAGGAGAATTTAAATCATTGATATTACTATCGTGTATGTCATTTTCTCTTTCTACTACATTTCCTATACTTTCATATTTTGAATAAAAAACACGTTTATTGTTATTAATTCTTTTATCAGATGAATTTTTAAAAATAGATGGTAGTTGTTTATTCATAATATCACTCTTCCTATAAATATTTTATGTATTTAGTAAATAAAAATTACCAAATAAATCATAATAATAATGGTGATATTTATGCTTAAAAAATATAAATTTGATAAGTTTATTATTTTTTCTTTATTTATATTTTTTATTATAAGTACCACTTCTATTTACTCTGCACTAACCTATTTATCACCTACTTTAGGTAACCTAGCTTTAAAACAAGCATTATGGTACTTTATGGGATGTATTATTATTTTTATAGTTATCAAATTAGGAAACAGCATCTTTTATAAATATGCTTGGTATATTTATTTGGCTAATGTAATATTGCTTTTGGGATTATTATTTTTTGCACCTGATATTAATGGGAGTAAATGTTGGTATGTAATCAAAGGTATTGGTAGTATCCAACCAAGTGAATTTATGAAAATAAGCCTTATTTTGATGTTAGCAAGAGTTATTGATACGTTTCATAAAAAGCATAGAAAGCCTACTTTAAAAGATGAATTTGTATTACTTATTCAAGTATTTGTCATTGTAGGAATTCCTAGTGTATTGACTTTTTTAGAGCCTGATACAGGAGCCGTTATTATATATTTAATTATTACTTTATTAATGCTTTTTATAAGTGGAATAAAACCTTTTTGGTATATGTTACTAGGAATAATAGGAATCAGTTTAATAAGTGGATTCTTATATTTATATTTTCTACAACAAGATTTATTTATTGAAATATTTGGCAGTAGTTTTTTCTATCGAATGGATCGAATTATCAACTGGCGCAGTGGTAGCGGAATGCAATTAGAGAATTCTCTAGCCGCTATCGGTTCTAGTTCCATTACAGGACATGGTTTCAAAAATACTCCCATTTATTTTCCAGAGTCAGGAACTGACTTTATCTTTTCAGTTTTTGCATCTAATTTTGGTTTAATAGGATCTATTTTTCTAGTAATATTTTTATTACTTTTCGATCTTCGAATCATTCAAATAGGTAGATCCACTATAAATCGTATCGATAAATATACTATCGCAGGTATTATTGGAATACTAATGTATCAACAAATTCAAAATATTGGTATGACAATTGGATTATTACCTATTACAGGAATTACTCTACCATTTATCAGTTATGGTGGTAGCAGTCTTCTATCCTATATGATTTTAATTGGATTAATTTTAAATATAAATAATATGAAAGAAAAGAAGATAAAGTATTAATATCAAATTTAGTATTAGTATGATTAAATTATTAATGTATAGAATCATGGAAATATCTATGTTAAGTGATATGAGTTATGGAAGATTACAAATAAAAAAAGATCTTAATGATTTCAAACTAAGATCTTTTTATTATGATTTCCTATTAAGAGTTTTCTTTTCTTTTTTATTTTTTTAAACTCTTTATCTCTTTTTCTACTTTCTTTTTTATCAATAGATGGACTATTTAATACTTTTTCATAAACTTCTTTTAATTGCTTACCAATTACTTTTAAATCTCTTGCACACGCTACTTTATATCCTTCTTCGGTTAAATCAGGTAATTTGTTATTTAAAATTAATTTTATTTTTTCATAGAATTCATCCACATCTTTTGCTTTATAAACATTCACACCATCTTCTAACCAACCTTCAAAAACAGGAATATCCCTAATTAATGCTTTTTGCTTACAAGCACATGCTTCTAATATTGGAATTCCTTCTGTCTCTTCTAACGTTGGGAAAATATATAAATCTGCTCCATTCATAGCACTAATAATCATTTCTGGTTCTACGTATCCTGCAAACTTTAAATTAGGTAATTCTGTTTTTACAGCCTTTCTTATTTTTTCAGGAATCGCATATAGTGGAGTATATCCAAACCAAATAAATTGATATTCTGGTAACCTTTTCGCTAATTCTACAAAATCAAGAATTCCTTTTCGCTCTAAATATAATCCTATCCCCATTACAATCTTATCTTTCTTACTATATCCATAAGTTTTTCTAAATTCATCACCCAACTTTTTAGATACAGTAAACTTCTCTATTTCAATTCCATTAGAAATTGCTGTTATATCTCGATGCATATGATAACCCTCTAATAATTTTTTAGAATAAGGAGTTGGAGTAATAATATGATCTCCTAATTTATAGCAAGTTACAATCCACTTTTTAAAAATAGGTGCTATTTGGTTAGATAAAACGAAACTATTTCTAAAATCTTCTTCTGTAGAATGAGCATGATAAATAACTTTTTTACCATTTTTTTTAGCCGTTTTTGCTAATGCATATGATTTTGGTCCATAGGTATTAATATGAACAATATCATAATCATCATCTACATCTAAAGTATACTCTACTTTAGCATAATCTAAAGCTTTCATCTGATGTTTTATGGCTTTTCCTAATCCACTTTTCCCTATTTGTTCTATTCCTTCTGTATATAATAGTACTTTCATTATTCACCTCATATTTATATACTAATTATATACACATGATATAAAAAAAGTCCACAAAATTAATTTATATTACAATATTGTAATAGATATCAAAAGAAAAAATAACGTATAAAACGTTATTTTAAAGTGGACTTTAGATTATCAATTGCGTTTTTTTCAATTCTTGATATTTGTGCTTGACTTATCCCTAATTCACTAGCTATTTCCATTTGTGTTTTTCCAATTACAAATCGTTGATCTAAAATAAATTTTTCTCTATCACTTAAATTATCAATCGCTTCATTTACTGATAATTTTATATCTAAATCATCATTTTTTACATGTTTATCTTCAATTTGATCAAATAAATAAATAGTATCTCCCCCATCCGAATAAATAGGTTCGAATATACTAATGGGATCTCTCATAGAATCCAATGCATTGATAAGATCAAAAGTAGATACCTCTAATGAATTGGCTAGTTCTTCTGTTGATGGCTCTACTCCTTTTTCTAAAATCCATTCATCTTTCGTCTTCAAGGCTTTATAAGCTAAATCTTTTAAAGATCTACTTACTCTAATGCTATTATTATCTCTTAAATATCTTCTTACTTCACCTTGAATCATAGGAACACAATAAGTAGAAAACTTTACACCATAAGATAAATCAAAATTATCGATTGCTTTTAAAAGCCCAATACATCCTATTTGAAATAAGTCATCCATATTTTCATCTTTTCTTGAAAATTTTTTCAATATTGATAACACTAATTTCAAATTACCATTAACTAATTCATCACGGGCTGCTGGATCACCACTTTGCATTTTTTTAAACAATTCATCCATTTCATCACTAGTTAATACTTTGATATTTGCTGTATTCACGCCACTAATTTCAACTTTGTGACGTGCCACTTCTTTCATCCCTCCTATTTTATATTGATAAAAATAAGTATCTTTTATACAAATTGACGAAAATAATCTATTTTGTTATAATAGAAAACCACTACGGAGGGATAATCATGAATACAATTTATACTCCTTTAAAATCTGAAAACAATTTATCGTTTAGATATAAGATTGAAAAACTAAAAGCAATTAAAGAAGAATTAGAATATTTTGTAGAAAATACTAATTTTGTAAATCAAGAAGATTTTACTAAAAAAGTATTATTTCCCTATGAGGTAAAAAGCAACAATGCTATTGAAGGCTATAATGAAGATATCACTTCTATCATTAGTGTTATGGATGAACCTAATTTAAAAAAAGATAGTATTAATGCCGAATATCAAAGAATCGCTAACCTATATAAAGGATATAAATATATTTTAAAAAAACCAGACATAACAGAAGAAAATCTTTATAATCTTTATCGTATTTTATCTAAAAATTTACTAGAAGGAACAGACAGATTACAAAAAGGCCATCACTATCGAACAGATGAAGTATTTATCTTTTTTTCTAGTAATCCTGATATAAAACCAGATCATGGGGCTGATTACACTAAAATACCTTATTATATGCAAATGTTATTTGAATATATCAATACTGATAATGAAAACTTATCTACTACTGATAAATTTATTAAATCACAAATTATTCACTTTTATTTTGTTTATATTCATCCTTATTTTGATATTAATGGTAGAACCTCAAGAACTACGGGAATATGGTATTTAAATAATAATAAAGCTTACCCTTATACGCTTTTCAATCGTGGTATTAATTTAAAAAAAGGAAAATATTATGAAATAATAAGAACAGTGAAAAAGTATACAGATCTTACTCCTTTTTTATCGTATATGTTAGAACAAACTAAAACAGAATTGGAAAAAGAATATATCATAGATTCTATTAATTCTTCTATTCAGGGGGAACTAACACCTATTAATAGACAAACTTTGCAATATATTTTAAGTAATAATGCTGGAAATACTCTACTTGATTTAGTTACCTTATATAACAGATTTAATCCAAAAAAGAAAGCTAAATCATTCGAAGAAGAAATGATGGTGCCATTAATTGATTTAGGAATCGTTGAAATAAAGCGAAAAACTTCTAAAGGAATCGAACCACCACAATTAACCAATTATGAATATTCTCTAAATCCCAGTATGATAGATAATAATCCTAATAAAATAAAACGATTAAAATTAGAAAAATTCACATAAAAAAGATCTTAATATTAAGATCTTTTTATTTATTTTTTCCTTTAATATCATAAATCACTTCATTCACTTTTTGTAAATGATCATTCACTGTTGATACAAAATATCCTTTTAAATAACTAGGCATAGGATACTCTGTTCTTTTTTCAATAATTTCAGGAATACTATCAATTCCTTCTTGTAATTTATTAACTTTATCAATTACTAAATCACGATATTCACTACTTGATATATCTAAAAAACGTTTTAATACATCAAGTGGTTTTCTAACACTAGAATTATCTACAGTAAGATCCAACTCTTTATCTTGTAAAGGCGATTTTGAAGCAAATCTTTCAACTAAAATATTACGATGAAGATTAAGAATTCTAGCATTATCAAATTGTGGAGCTAATATTTTTCCTAATTCATTATCATCTAAAACTCCCCAATTTTCTGTATGATCATCAACATTTACTGTTAAAATATCAAAAATAAGTTTATTTACTAATCCATTTATAATTCTAGGAATAATGATATCTTTATTATAATTATTTTTAAATCTATCTTCTAAAATACTCCATATATCTTCTAAATTATTTAATTTATCTAACATTCTTTCTATGGAATCACGGTTATTAATGTTATAAAGTTTTCTTTTTTCAGGATCATCTTCTAAATTTTGTTCATAAAAATCTAATAATATATCTGTACCAGGATAATAAGTATCATATTCTTTTATAAAACTATAACTGATTACTCCTTTTTTACCTCTAAAAATAGCTAAATCGTAATGAGCTGTTGGTATATCTAAAATTTTAGATATTTCTTCTGCAAATAGTTCTGCATATGCTTCATCAGAGTTAAATTGTTGACTTTTATAAAATATTTGTCCTTCTTCTGTAGTTATAATGTAATTATCATGATTTCCAGAAATATTAGGTTCTATTAATCCATCTATCATTAAAGAATTATTATTATATTCTTTTTTAGTAAGCGGGCGTCCTAATCTCTCCTCTATGAATTTATCGAGTTCGATCCATCCGTCTTTTCTTTGAAACCTTATTTCACTCATTATTTATTTTTCATTACGAAGCGATATGAATCTCTACACATCTCTTCAATTCCTTTTTCAGCAGTCCATCCTAATTGTTCTTTAGCATAACTAGGATCAGCATAACAAGCATCAATATCTCCTGGACGACGTGGTGCTATTTTATAATTCACTTTAACATTGTTTACTTTAGAAAAATTATCTACTATTTCTAACACACTATAACCTTTACCAGTACCTAAATTATAATAATCTATTCCTGTAGTATCTTTAATTTTTTCAATTGCTTTCAAGTGCCCTTTACTTAAATCAACAACATGGATATAATCTCTTACCCCTGTTCCATCTTTAGTATCATAATCATTGCCAAAAACACTTAAACATTCTAACTCCCCTGTTGCTACTTTCATAATATAAGGCATTAAATTGTTTGGAATATCGTTTGGATCTTCTCCAATAAGACCAGACTCATGAGCACCAATTGGATTGAAATATCTTAAAATAGCAATACTCCAACTGTTATCAGATATATATAAATCTTTTAATATACCTTCAATCATTAATTTAGTTGATCCATATGGATTCGTTGTAGATAGTGGAAAATCTTCCCTAATTGGAAGAGTCTTAGGCTTACCATATACTGTCGCACTAGATGAGAAAACTAATTTTTTTACATTATGACTATTCATTACTTCACATAAAGTAAGAGTAGAATCTATATTATTACGGTAATACATTAAAGGATGTTTAACGGATTCACCTACGGCTTTATATCCAGCAAAATGAATTACTGCGTCTATTTTTTCTTCATTAAAAATTTGGTTCATCAAGTCTTTATCACAGACATTGCCTTCATAAAACTTAAAATCTTTTTTAGTAATTTCTTTAATTTTATCAATTACTTCAGGTTTAGAATTAGAAAAGTTATCAACGACAACTATTTCATATCCTCCCTCTAATAATTCAACACATGTATGGCTTCCAATATAACCACACCCACCAGTTACTAATATTTTCATAAATTCCTCCTTAATCAATCATTGTTTTTATTTTTTCATTTATTTTTTTATATAACTTCATATTATTAGAATATTTATTTTTTTCATCAAACTTTACAATTATATCGCATCCACCATCACTTCTGAAATTAGTATCATATTCCATAGTAAAAATCATTACATCATCTTCTAAATATGCTTTAACTAAATCACAATCTATTAATTTGTCTTTTTTCTCTAAAGATGTGCACATTCCAAATCTATTTTCTTTAGAATTAAATCCAAGAAACCAACTATAATCATACACAGTCCCATCAGGATTAATAACAAATCCATGGCCTTTAGTAGAATCCCATTCATGTAACTCTAATATAGCATTTTCTCTCATAACTTCTAACTTTTGAGCAATTTCTTGTTCCGTTAAAGTTTCTTCATTCATTAGATTCACCTCAATAATATCATTATATCATATATATGAATCAAAAAAAAGAATTAGAAATTCTAACTCTTATTGTTGTGAAATGAAAAAGTAAATTGCGCCTAAAGATTTGAAACTGAAATTTAATCTTTCACTCGTTTTAGTCAAGGACTAGGCTTGCCTAGTTCATCGTAGATCCTTGACTAAAAACTTTTATTATATA
>CALVYX010000011.1 GCA_944372315.1 uncultured Bacilli bacterium | reverse complement strand
AATGACATTCCTATTCACATTATATCTTCTACCTTAGGTCATTCCAATATAGATACCACTGCTTCTACCTATATTAAAATTGATATTAAAAATCTTAAAAAAGTTTGCTTGGAGGTAGAAGAATAATGTGTGATTATAATACCATATCTGATGAGTTTATTCAATTCAAACATTTTTTGGGTTATAAATATAAGACTGATGAAATAGTCATTAATGAAATCAAAAAATATTTAATAAAAAATAAGATTACCGAAATAACAAAAGAAGTAACTGAAGATTATGCGAGAGTAAACCTTAATATATCAGCTAATACAATAGCTAGAAATATGGGAGTATTTAGAGAATTTTGTAAGTTTTTAAAATATCAAAAAGGTATAGATTGTTATCAAATACCAAATAAAATATATCCACAAAATCACAACAACTTTATTCCTTATATATTTTCATATAAAGAAATAAAGTTAATTTATTTTAACTTAGAAAAGCCATTAAGAAACCATCATTATAATTACTATAAACAAATTGCTTATCCTTTAATTATTAAAATACTTTATCAAACTGGTATACGTATTGGAGAGATTTTAAATATTAAAATTAAAGATTATAATTATAAATTATCTGTTTTTAAACTTATAAATACTAAGAATAATGAGGAAAGATATGTAGCTATTTCCAATAAATTAAATGAAGAAATAAATAAATTTGTAACAAAATTTTTCTATAACAAGCAAAACAATGAATATGTATTTAAAATAAGTAATAATGCAATGGCTAAATATTTTAAAAAAGTATTAATGTTATCTAATATTAAAATAACAGATAAAGGTCCAAGACTACATGATCTAAGACATACTTTTGTAGTCCATAATATTGATAAAGCTATTAAACAAAATAAAGATATAAATCAAATATTACCTATTATTATGACTCAAATCGGACATAAAAGTTTAAATTCTATTGCTTATTATTTTCATATTAGTAAAGATATAATAGGAACGGTTAATGAAATATCACAGAATGAACTAGGTTATTTAATACCAAGTATGGGTGAAAATGATGAATAAAGATTTTTCCTATTATTTATCAAAGTTTTTAAAAGACTATTTAATTATGGAAAGGAATATGTCATTAAATACTATCCGCTCTTATAAAAAAGCATTTCAAATATTAGTAGATTATTTAGTAAATATTAAAAGTTTCAAATTAAAAAATATTACATTTGAAAATATTACAAGAGAAATAATTATAGATTTTTTAAACTACTTAGAAGATGACAAGAAAAATAGTATTAGAACAAGAAATCAGAGATTAGCCTGTATAAAATCATTTTATCAATACTGTGCTATAGATGAAATTGATAATATTGATAACATAAGAAAAATATTATCAATTAAAGTTAAAAAGGAAACTAAGAAAGTAATGAATTATCTAACAGAAAATGAACTAAAAACAATATTAGATAGTATTGATACATCTACTGAAAAAGGTAGAAGAAACTTAATCATACACACACTTTTATATGATACAGCCGCAAGAGCAAGTGAGATTATTAATTTAAAAGTAGAAGATATACATTTGGAAGAAAAATATATAATTCTAATAGGAAAAGGGAATAAGCAAAGAATAGTACCTATGATGGAGCAAACAAAAAAATTATTAATTCGTTATGTGGAAGAAAATCACATAAAAAATGGATATTTATTTAACATTAACGGTAAAAAAATCAGTCAATATACATTAACTAAAATAATTAATAAATACAGTAAAAAAATTAACAAGCAAATATCACCACATACATTTAGGCATACAAGAGCGGTACACTTATTAGATAAAGGGGTTAATATAATATATATTCAAGAATTACTTGGACATACATCAGTTAATACAACAATGGAATATGCGAAGGTAATAGAAAAATCAAAATTTGAAGCAATTAAAAAAGTTAATCCTAAAATGGATAATAATTTACCAGATTGGAATGATGATGACGATTTACTTAGCCAACTTTTGAACTTATAATAGTTATCAGTAAAATGTCAAAATAAAAAGCCTTGATTTTTCAAGACTCTTGATATTTTTTACTGATAACTATTTTATAGTGATAATTCAAATGGCGAACTTTTTGTTCCTAATCCACTTGTTATCTTAACCGCTGATGACAGATTGATGGATGGGCGCACACCAAACGAGTCGCTCGATGGATTGCCGCTGCTCGCGACGCCGAGGCCGTAGTTGCTGACGTTCCAAACGACCGAGGAACTATATGGAGTTATTAACCACATATCTTCTGATGAAGACTCACCACTTCCTTGTTGACTGGCAAACATTTCTCCATATCTTGGTAGTCCTACATAGCCAGTCCAAGTACTCGTTGTTTTGGCACATTCTGCGGTTGTGACTTTATTACTTGCAGTCGCACAAATAGCACCTTTATAACTGCTAGTAGTTCTGCCCAAATAATACGTTCCTGCAACTAACATATTTTTATAAGCTTCACTGATGGAGTTATACCACGTATTATTCAAATAATAATCCCAGTAGGTATCACTATCTCCATTTCCAAAGGTTACGCTACTCGAAAAATTCTGGGTTATCACTGCATCGCTTTCATCTCTTACATAGTCCATTTTATTTAATTTGGTAGTGTTATTTTCAATACCAACAATTCGATATAGGTCACCATCAAAATTGACATATTCACCACTAACTCTTGTATTCAAAAGCGTAGTACCAGCTGTTACTGTTTCTTTATCCCCACTTATTGTATATGGATCATCACTTGTCCCTGTACCTCCATTTATCGTGATTCCTGATTGCAGATTAACAGATGGGCGCACACCATCCGTGAAGCTCGACGGATAGTAGCTGATCGCGTTGCCGTTGCCGCTGACGTACCAAACGTACGAGGAAGAATAGGGATTCAACAACCACCAACTATAACCTATATTTAAATAACCATTACTTGAATTTGTATTTTGATAACTCTTATAGTATTCATAACTATTTAATAAACCTACGGGAGCCGTTACCATCGTTGTTTCCGCTGGTTTAGTGCTTACACTACTAGTTTGGGTGGCATTCCAAGTAGCATCGGTGACGATGATATTTTCATAATTATATAAAGTACTCAAAAAGTCTTCATTTAACCATTGATATATATAGGAACTATGACTCTCATCTGTATAGAAATTAACATTGCTTCCATAGGTTATTGTTGTTATATTATCATCAGTTATCATTTTCATTGTCCCATCTGGGTAGATTGCTGTTATTCGCCATAATTTTCCGGAATACCAAACATAATTAAAATCAATATCATCTTTAGACCCTGAGATATAAGTTATTCCATCTTCAACAACTGATACTTGATTGGAAGAATCATTAATTGATGTTAAGATTTCATTACTTAAAATAGGCTCTTGAACTTGAAATACTTCTACGAC
>CALVYX010000010.1 GCA_944372315.1 uncultured Bacilli bacterium | reverse complement strand
TAAGTAATGGCTTTAATAAAGCTGGGGTTATTTTAAATGCTTTAACACTTGGAGTATTTGTTATTAACTTTATTTGGATTATGTTTGTATAAGCACTGTTTAGTGCTTTTTTAAATGAAATAAAAATTCTAAATATAATGATAAATATTTAGGAAAATTGAAAAATATCAGAAGCAAAAAGTTCTCTAATGCCAAAATTTTTCTTGACAATTATTGTTATCTTGCATTATAATTAATTTAAGATTGAAAATTCTTAACTGATTTTTTTATTAATTTCTATTCTACCTAAAAGATAATCGGCAGAAATGTTATATTTTTTACAAATTTTATAAAGAACAGGAATTGATATTAGATATCTTCCTATTTCATAGCCTGCAATAGTACCATAAGAGCAACCTGCTATTTTACCTAATTCTTCTTGGGTAATTTTATGGTCTTTTCGAAGTTCTTTTAATCTTTTTCTGATGATATTTAAATCTAATTTTTCTGTTTTGTGACATTTTCTATATTGTTTTGTATTTTCAAAATTGAAAATATAGTCAAAGGAAACATTAAGATAATTGCATATTGTATTTAAATGTTTGGTAGGTATAGTTTTGTTTTCTTTTTCATAGTCGCAATATAAGGAACGACTAATATTTAGTATTTCTGCTATTTGTTTTTCTTTAATATTATTTCTTTCTCTTATATGTTTGATTTTGTTTCCATAAATCATTGTTATCACCAACGTAATTGTCTCATTATTGATTTTATAAATCATTAAAAGTTCTCAAATGCCAAAAATTTTCTTGACTTTATAATTTGACTAATATTATAATTAATATAGGTTAAGAGTTTTCAATTTTATGAAAGTGGGTAATAAAATTGAAGATAAATAAAGAAATAGAATTTGAGACATTACATTCTAATAAACATAGGATATATCTTTTATGTGGTATTGTCTGTGTAGTAGTACTTATGGTTACATTTATTATTACAACATCTAAAGCTAAATACCGAGTAACCCAAAGTATACCTTTAATTCAAGGAACGATAAATTTCTCACCATCTGATTTAAATATAGTTGCTATGTATTTAAATCAAGATGGAGCAATACCAGCAGGAGAAACTGATATAGCACCTAAATTTGGTTATACTCTAAATGAAGAACAATCTTTTTGTGAAGTAAATGATGAAAAAATAGATAATGCAGCTTTTACATATGATAATGGATTATTAGGATTTTATAATTTAAATAGAAAAGGAACAAAGTGTAGTGTCTATTTTGATTTAATACCGGATAGTGAGAAACCAATACTTTCTATATCAATATCAAGTACAGATAATAGCATTACAGTGGTAGCTAATGCAACTGATAATATAGGAATATACTATTATTATTATAAAATAGATGATGAAGAAGAAATAAGAGTAGAAGAAAATAGTTATACATTTGAAGGATTAGAAAAAGATAGTGTTCATACTATAACAGTAAGAGTGGAAGATGCAGCAGGGAATGAAGCGAGTGGCAGTGATGAAGTAATAGTTGGCCTCAGAGCGGGTGTATATATACTTGCTAGTACTAACCCACCAACTGAACAAACAACGGATTGGACAAGAGGTACAAGTTATTATTATATAGGAAATCCAAATAATTGGATACAGTTTGCAGGATTCTGGTGGAGAATTATAAGGATTAATGGAGATGGATCAATTAGAATGATCTATCAAGGAACAAGCACTAATACTACAGGAACAGGAACTCAAATAGGAACAAGTGCCTTCAATACTAATAAATACAATAAAACCTCTGTAGGTTTAGTGTATGATGGATCAACACAACACGGATACGGAACAAATAGCACAATAATGAATACATTAAATACATGGTATAATAATAATTTAGCAAGTTATGAAGAAGATTATATTGATACAGGAGCAGGATTCTGTAGTGATAGAAACACAGCCAGTGGAGATAATTATACAGATAGTAGCTTTTATTACGCAGCATATGATAGAAGAAATGGTGGAGCAAGTTTACAATGTAATGATTTAGATGTATTATCACAAGATAATGGAAAAATCTCAAATCCGATAGGGTTAATAACGAGTGATGAAGCTGTGTTAACAGGAATCACATGGGATAAAGCCAATACTGAAAGTTATTTAGATGTAGGAATTGCATATTGGACTATGACCCCATTAACCTTTAACGGTAATAATGCTGGCGTTTTCTATGTGCGTTCTGGTGGTCTTCTCAATAACACCTACAACTATAGCACTCATAGTGCGTATGGAATTCGTCCTGTTATAAATTTACGTGGTGAGGTTACGATAACCGGTTCAGGAACGACATCTGACCCATTTAAAGTGGTTGGTGCTAGTTAATTTTAATTGAACATATCTTGAATTTTGGAATATGGTATGATATATTATTATTGATTAGGAGTTGAAGTTATATGTATTGTTCTCATTGTGGAGAGAAAGTAGCGGAAGGAGCATCTTTTTGTGCTAAATGCGGAAATGCTGTAAAGAAGGAAGAAACTAATAGTGTTGTTGCAAATACTAACAATGTTGTTATGAAGCCTGCAGGAAGTGAGGCAGCTACAGCTAGTATGGTACTAGGGATACTGGCTATTGTTGCGGGTGTAATTACACTTTTTGTAGCAGTTGGTTTTTCAGCTTATAATACTTATAGTGATTTTTATAGTTATGTATCTAGTAGTTATGAGTCGGAATTAATGTTTACAGCAATAGGAGTTATATTTGTACCAGCAGTACTTGCTATTATAGCTTTTGGTTTAGCGCTTGGTAGTCGTGGTAAAATTAAGAATGGTGCTAATACGGCAGGATTAGTCTTAAGTATTATTACTTTTGTTATTTGTATTTTAGATTATGTTATGATTACAGGTTAATTTGAAGCAAAGAATGGTCTTTGCTTTTTTCTTTGTCATATATTTTAGTGGGGGAATATATGAATTTAGGATTAATTATAAAAGGATTTATTGTGGGAGTGGGTAAAATTATTCCGGGAGTAAGTGGAGCTATGCTTGCTATGTTTATGGGAATATATGAAGATTTGATGGAAGCCGTTACCCATTTTTTTGATGATAAAAAGAAGCATTTATTATTATTA
>CALVYX010000009.1 GCA_944372315.1 uncultured Bacilli bacterium | reverse complement strand
GGATAAAACTACGTCTATTTTCCAAAAAGTCTTTTAGTTCACTATATGCATTATTTAATATAGAATTTAGTTTAAATTCATCGTCGCCTATTTCATCTAAATTACATAGATAATTAAAATTAGTTTCCTCTATTTGTTCAGAAAGTTTTTGATGAATTTCACTTAAAAGTGACATCTTTTTTTCTAATAGTGTTTGAATTTCTTTTTCAGCTTCTTTTATTTTTATATCATATACATATAATTTATCACTTTTTAATTTAATTATTAATATTATTAAAGCAATAAACGCTATACATCCACATATTATAGAAATTATCATATCATCACCCCTATGCTAAAGAAATTATATCAAAAAAAAAGAAATGATACAATCATTCTTTATTACATATTTACTTCTTCATTAAATATTACATAATTTAAATATATTGATGGAAGAACGTACCATTCATTTGTTTCTTCGTTTTTTAATAAAGTATATTCTCTAGTTGAATGTATAATTCTTCCTGTAAAAATACGATCGCGCCATTCTACTGAATCTGGGTAAGACATGTAAAAAGATGCTATTTGATTGGGATTATTATTTAAAATATTATAAGCATATTGAAATTGATCATTAGGTATATTAGTATTAGAATTTTGATTAGTATTTTGATTAGGAAAGTTTGTAAATGGAGGTTGAGTACTTTGACTAGGAATATATGTTGGATTATTGTTAAAACCTAAATTTTGATAATTTCCATTCATAAAATCATCCTTTCTTTTTTCATATTAAATAATATGTTTATTGATTTAAAAAATTACTTTTTATGCTATAATATTACCGGAAAGGATGAGTTGATATGAAAGTAAAAATAGGAGTTTCTAACCGTCATGTTCATTTATGTCAAGATGATTATGAAATATTATTTGGAAATATTGAATTGGAGAAAGTAAAAGATTTAGTTCAACCCGGAGAATTCGCTTCCAATTTATTAGTGAAAATACAAACGCCTAAAGCTACACTTGAAAAAGTGAGAGTACTTGGTCCACTTAGAAGGTATACACAAGTAGAAATATCTAAAACAGATTGTTATTTATTAGGAATTAATCCTCCTATTAGAACATCTGGTGAATTAGACGATGCTAGTGAAATTACAATCATAGGTCCTAACGGAGTAATAAATAAAAAATGTGCTATTGTAGCTAACAGGCATTTACATTTAAATCATAATGAAAGAATTGAATTAGGATTAGAGAATATAGATAAGATTAGTGTCAAAGTTGGTAATGAGAAAACAGCGATTTTAAATGATATATATATTAAAGAAACTCCAAATGGAGTTTTAGAGTTACACTTAGATACTGATGATGCTAATGCTAATTTTTTAAAAACAGGAGATATGGCGGAACTTATATATTAATTATTTAATTTTTCGTCAAAAACCATTTCTTCGCCAGTGGGTTCTGTACCTTTTAAATAGTAGAGAATCCTTTTTTTTGTTGTTTTTTCTGTAGCAGGAACTCCCGAAATAGGATCTACTAAAACACCTACAACATTACTAGGCATCTCGAACCATACTTCTTCTTTATCTTTTAAATAGGTTTCCATAGTATCTGCCCAAATATTTTTGGTTGAAGAATATAAATCTTCTTCAATAGTTTTGCTATTATCATATCCTACCCAAACAGCGGTTACAACTTGAGGATTATATCCAATTGTCCAAGTATCAGTTGCAGTGGTTCCTGATTTAACAGAGTATTTTCTACTTAATCTTCCTGCGATATTTATAATAGTCGGATAATTATAATCAATAAACGTGGAATCGTATGTTGTTGTTAATAATTCATTTAATATATAAGTTAAGCTAGGATTTAATACTAACTCTTCGGTTTCTTTGAACTCATATAAAACGTTTCCTTCAACATCTTCAACTTTGGTTATTAAGTGAGGAGTGTTTTTATATCCATTATTAGCAAATACAGAGTAAGCAGCAGCCATATCTATTATTCCTATTTCACTTGTTCCTAATGGTAAAGAAGGAATTGCAGGCAAATTATCATTAATACCTAATCTTTTTGCCATATCAACTAAGATATCTTCTCCTAAAAACATGTGAGTTTTAATGGCGTATACATTTTCTGAATAAGCAATCGCAGCAGCAAGAGATATTGGTTTATGGCCATATATTTCATTAGCATTTTTAGGTGAATAAGAATCATCGTTCGAAAATACAAAAGTCGTTTCTTCACTAGTAAAAGAAGTACTAGAAGTAAATCCATTTTCTAAAGCTGCATAATATAAGAAAGGTTTCATAGTTGAACCCACTTGTCTTTTTGATTTAGTTGCACGATTGAATTGTGATACTGAATAATCTCTTCCGCCCACTAAAGCAATGATATTACCTGTGGTAGGCTCAATCATTACTCCTGAAGATTGAACTTCTTTATTTTTTTCTAAATTTTCTTTAATACTTTGTTCTAATGCACTTTGAGCCTTCATATCTAGTGTTGTATATATTTTTAATCCTCCTGTATCTAAGAATGAGCTTGGAATACTTTTGATTGATTTTAATTCGTTTAAAACAGCATCTTGAAAATATAAAATAGTATCGGAATTAATAGTTGCTTTTTTTCCAATTAATTTTAATTCTTCATTGTAAGCATCTTCCATTTCTTCTTCGGTAATATACTTGTTTTTTACCATGCCACTTAATATTAATTTTTGACGCTGTTTAGCTATGTCAAAATTAACAAGCGGCGAATAATTAGAAGGCGATTTGGGTATTCCTACTAACATTGATGCTTCAGCTAAGGTAAGCTCTTTGGCAGATTTATTAAAATAATAATCTGCTGCGTTTTCAATACCATACATTCCATGACCATAATTAATTGTATTTAAATATCCTTCTAGTATTTCGTTTTTAGTATAATGAGCTTCTACATTTAATGTAAGCCATAATTCATTCCACTTTCTTTCCCAAGTTTTATCAAAATCTAAAAATAAGTTTTTGACATATTGCTGAGTAATGGTGGAAGCACCTTGTTTCGTTTCTCCTGATACGATATTTGTGTACCCTGCTTTAATAATTCTTAAAAAATCAAATCCAAAATGCTTATAAAAGTTTTTATCTTCTGTAGATATAGTTGCGTTTATAACATTTTCGGATATATCTTCTAGCGCTACCCATTCATTTGTACCACTTCCTTGAAAATACATATTTCCTTTACTATCATATAAAGAAATATTATTAGCACTTTTTATTTCCAATTTAGTGGATACTTGTTGATAGCCATATATTCCTAAACCTATTGCACTAAGGATAATTATTAAAAAAATTATTATTTTTAAAGTTTTTTTAAAAAATTTCAATAACATCACCATCAATTCTAATTTTAGTATGGTAATAAAAATATAAAAATATGTGTTAAAAATCTTTAACTTATGTTATAATTCGTGTTAGTAATTTTGGTGGTGATGATATGTTAAAAGGAAAATTTAAATATACTTTAAAAGGTGATAAACAAATTACAGAATATGAAGGAGAATGTATATATTATGATGATCGAAAAATCTTAATATATAAGGAACAAAACGGTACAGATGTATTTATTGATTTTGTTAATTTAATTTTAACAAGAGAAAATGATGAAATGTTTTTAGTTTTAAATTTTTCTGGTGGAGAAAGTTATATTAATATGAAAAAAATGAATAGTAAAATGCCACTTTCATTAGTAGTAAAATCTAAACAGATAGAAGCAAATAAATTAATGGTAAGTTATGTATTATCTGAACAAAATCAATTTGATTTTTCGTTAGAATGGATTTTTTAGGAGTGATTAAAAATGAGTTTTATAAAAGAAATTGAGAATGATATAAAAAAAATTATTAATAAATTAGGGTACGATATAGAAAATGTTACTTTAGTAATATCCAATCGCCCTGATTTAGGAGAATATCAAATAAACGATGCTATGAAATTAGCTAAAATTTATAAAAAAAATCCAAGAGATATTGCTACATCGATACTAGAAGAATTAGAAAAAGATACAAGATTTGTAAATGTTAATATAGCTGGAAGTGGATTTATAAATTTAAGTATTAGCAATGAATATTTATTGAATTGCATGAATAAAACTATTGAAAATGTTTATAATAACATCGATTTACCAGAAAAAAAGAAAATAATTATTGATTATGGTGGCGCTAATGTAGCAAAGATTTTACATGTAGGTCATTTGAGAAGTGCTAACATAGGAGAAGCATTAAAAAGGTTAGCTCGATTTTTAGGACACGAAATAATAGGAGATGTTCATTTGGGTGATTCAGGACTTCAGGCAGGAATTGTTTGTTTGGAAATGAAAGAAAGATATCCTAATTTAATTTGTTTTAATGAAGATTATAACGGAGAAGAGTTTGACTTGCCAATAACAAATGAAGATTTGTCTTATATATATCCCGAAGGCAGTACTAGAATTAAATCCGACGAAAAATTGTTAAGTGAAGCTAGAAACATTACTTATTTAATTCAAAAAGGTCATATTGGATATTGTAAATTGTGGGATAAAATATCAACATTATCAATTGAAACTATTAAAGAAATTTATGAAGAATTAAATACCACTTTCGAATTATGGGAAGGTGAACGTATAACCTTCAATATCATTCCAGAAATGTTAAATATGTTAGAGAAAAAAGGATTATTATATATTAGTGACGGAGCTAAAGTAATGGATGTTAAGGAGGAAACTGACGATAAAGAGATGCCTCCAATTATTTTAGAAAAAAGTGATGGTGCTTATTTATATGGAACTACAGATTTAGCAACAATATATTCACGAATGAAAAGATTTCATCCTGATGAAATTTGGTATGTAGTAGATAATAGACAAGAATTACATTTTAATCAGGTTTTTCGTGCGGCTTATAAATCAGGAATAGTTAAGGAAAATACTTCTTTACAGTTTTTAGGATTTGGCACTATGAATGGTAGGGATGGTAAACCTTTTAAAACTAGAGATGGTGGAGTTATGAGTTTACCGGATTTAATAAATATAGTTAACGAAGAAACTTTAAAAAAATTAAATCCTACTATTACTGATACTATGGATAAAAAGAAAATATCTAGAACAATTGCAATAGCGGCAATAAAATATGCCGATTTAATACCATATAGAAGTACAGATTATATTTTTGATCCTAGTAAATTTAGTGATTTAGATGGAAAAACTGGACCTTATCTTTTATATTCAACTATTCGTATGAAATCATTACTTAATAAAGCTAAAGAAAAAAATATGTCATTTAATATAATAAAAATGGTTAAAAATGAATATGATAAAGACATAATGTTGAATATATTGAATTTATCTAGTACAATTACAAAGGCTTACGAAAGTAAATCATTAAATGAATTAACTGATTATATTTATAAATTAACTAGTTCTTATAATAAATTTTATTCTGAAAACAGAATTTTAGATGAGCAAGATAATGTATTAAGAGAATCATGGTTAGCACTTACAAAATTAGTTTTAGACATTAATTTATTATTATTAAATATCTTAGGAATAAATTGTCCTGAAAAAATGTAAAAAACAAGTTGATTTTAGTAACAAATAATGATATAAGTTTTATTGATTTATTTTATAAGCAAATTAATATTTGCTAGCATATAATGTTAATCGTAGGAGGATAGTCATGGATATAAATAAAATGAGTAAAGAAGATTTGGAATTATTATCTTATAAAGATATCACTAATATATTATTGGAACAAAAAGGTGCTAGAAGCACAAAAGATTTATTTAAAGACATAACTACATTATTAGAATTACCTGATAGTGTATTTGAAACTAAAATAGCAGATTATTATACTACTCTTACAACTGATAAAAGATTTATTCTTTTAGAAGACGGTTGTTGGGATTTAAGAGATAGACATACTTCAGATAAAATTGCTGTTGCAATGGATGATGAAGACGAGAGTGAAGATATTGAGATAAATGATGAAGTAGAAGAAGAGGAAGAAACTACTTATGATGATTCAACTAATGAAGATGATTTTGATGATAATGATGATGATTTAAAAGATTTAGTTATAATGGATGAAGATGAACTAGAATTAGAACAATAATTTTAGTTTCTTTTTTTAGTATTGTCGTGATATAATACGGTAGATGAAGGGATGATATTAATGATAGAAAGACTAGAAGCTATAAAAAAACGATATGAAGAACTTAATAATCAATTGTTGGATCCAACCATTTTAAGTAACGTTAATAAGACAAGAGAATTATCCAAAGAAGTATCCAATCTAGAAGATATAGTTGTTTGTTTTAATAAATATAAACAAGTATTAGATGATATAGGAGCCGCAAAAGAGATGCTTAAAGATAATGATATGGCTGAATTTGCTAAAGAAGAGTTAGCTAATTTAGAAAGTAAAAAATCTGATTTAGAAAAGGAATTAGAAATATTATTAATACCAAAAGATCCTAACGACGGAAAAAATGTTATCGTTGAAATTAGAGGAGCAGCTGGAGGAGATGAAGCTAATATTTTTGCGGGAGATCTTTATCGCATGTATATAAAATATGCTGAAAAAGAAGGTTGGAAAACCGAAATATTAGAAGAAGAACATTCAGATGGTGGTGGTTTTTCCTTAGTAAGTTTTATGGTTAAAGGAAAGAATGTTTATTCAAAATTAAAATATGAAAGTGGTGCTCATAGAGTACAGAGAGTACCAGTAACCGAGACGCAAGGAAGAATTCATACTTCTACTGCTACAGTTTTGGTTATGCCTGAAGCAGAAGAATTAGATTTTCAACTAGATATGTCAGAAGTACGTATTGATATTACAAGATCATCTGGGTGTGGAGGTCAAGGCGTAAATACAACAGATTCAGCTGTTCGCGTTACACATATTCCTACTGGTACTATCGTTTATTGTCAAGTAGGACGTAGTCAGATTCAAAACAAGGAAATGGCTCTTAATACATTAAAAACTAGATTATATAATATGAAATTACAAGAAAAGGAAGAAAAAGAAGGAGCAGAAAGACGTAGCAAGATAGGTACAGGAGATCGTTCTGAAAAGATAAGAACTTATAACTATCCACAAAATAGAGTTACAGATCATAGAATTGGGTTTACTTTAATGCAATTAGATCGAGTTATGGAAGGAGATCTTGATCCAATAATAGAGGCTTTAATAAATGAGGATCAGAAAAGACAATTAGAAGGTAATCATTAATGACGATAGAAGATTTGATTTGTTATGGTAAAAAATATCTCCATACTAATGAGGTATATATGTTACTTAGTAATCTTTTGAATTACGATAATTTAGAATTATTAAATTATTTGGACAAAAAAGTAGAAGATACTAAAGTTATGAAATTTAAAGAAATGATAGAAAAAGTAATAAATGAAGAACCGATACAGTATGTATTAGGAAATGTTAATTTTTTTGGTTATACTTTTACAGTTGATAAAAATGTTTTGATTCCAAGATTTGAGACGGAAGAATTAGTCTCTTATACAATAGATTATATAAATAAGTTTTTTAATGAAAATGTATCTATAATAGATCTTGGATGCGGTAGTGGTAATATTGGTATTACTTTAAAGAAAAAAATCGAAAATTCTAAAGTTACATGTGTAGATATAAGTGAAGAAGCTTTGAAAATTGCAAAGAATAATGCTAATATTTTGGAAGTAGACATAACTTTTATTAAGAATGACATGTTAGATAATATTAAAGATAAGTATAATGTTATTATAAGTAATCCTCCTTATATAAGTAGAAATGAAGATATAGAAGATATTGTAAGAAATAATGAACCTCATTTAGCTTTATTTGCCGATAATGATGGATTATATTTTTATGAAAAAATTTTATCTACTTGCAAAGAAAATTTGCAAGCAAAGTTTTTAATAGCATTTGAGATTGGAATGAATCAAAGAGATAAAATTATAGATATCATTCATAAATATTTTACTAATGTTATTATAGATTGTAAAAAAGATTTATCAGGGAAAGATAGAATGATTTTTATATATAATGTATAAAAAGACGAATTATGACGAATAATATTTGTCTTTTTTTTGTCTAATTTTTCTGAGTGAATACCACTATATAACAGAGATGATAAAATGAAAAAGATAATGATTATATTATGTATTATTGTAGTAATATTTGTATCTACTAAAACAACAGAAGATTTAATAATTCCTGATGAGTCAATAAGAATTAGAGTAATTGCTAACAGCAATACAACCAGAGATCAATTAATAAAAAATATTGTCCGCAAAAAAATCGAAAAAGAAGTAACTGATTTATTAGCGAATGTTACTAATATTGATGAAGCAAGAATTGTTCTTCAAGAAAATATTGAACTTATTAACGATAGTGTAGAAACGGTTTTAGCAAAGAATAATTATGATGTCGATTATGAAGTTAATTTTGGATATAATTTATTCCCCGAAAAGAAATATAAAGGAGTTGTTTATCAAGAAGGATATTATGAATCTGTAGTTGTTACATTAGGTGAAGGAGAAGGAGATAATTGGTGGTGTGTTTTATTTCCACCTTTGTGTTTGATGGAAACTTCTTCTAGTAATTTAGAGGAAGTAGAATATAAATCTTTTATAAAAGAAATTATTGATAAATATTTTTAGAATTAATTTAAATTAATCATAGTATTATTTAAGTGTAGAGGATTTGATATTATGATGCATTTAATTAGTGTAATTATGATAGCAATAGGACTAAGTATGGATGCTTTTTCTTTAGCTATATTATATGGTACTTTAAATTTTACAAAAAGAAAGGCACTAACTTTAGCTGGCTTTGTTGGTGCTTTTCATTTTTTTATGCCTTTATTAGGCAACTTAATAGGGCTTATCATATTAAAAATGTTACCGATAGGCTCTAATATTGTAGTGGGGACAATATTTTTGCTAATTTCTATTCAAATGTTAACTTCTGTTTTTAAGGAGGAAGAAGTAGTTGACTTAAAAGGCTTATCTGCTTTAATGCTTTTTGCTTTTACTGTTAGCTTGGATAGTTTCTCCGTAGGAATAGGATTATCTGCTGTATGTGATAACAAATTACTAGCAGTTAGTATTTTCTCACTCACTAGTTTTATTTTTACTTTTTTAGGATTAACAATAGGAAGTAAATTAAATGATAAGTTTGGAAGGTTATCAACTTTATTGGGTAGTATTGTATTAATGTGTCTAGCACTGGTATATCTTTTCTTTTATAATGCTTAATCTATTGACTTCTAAATTTAAAAACTACTATAATTAAGATAAGAAAGAATGGTGAAATAATGCTAGTTAATGGAATTAAGATGTTGCAAGACGCCAAAAAGGGGAAATATGCTATCCCACATTTTAATATTAATAATTTAGAATGGGCAAAGTATATTTTGGAAGAATGTGAGAAAGAAAAGATCCCAGTTATTTTAGGAGTTAGTGAAGGCGCTAGTAAATATATGGGAGGATATTTTGTTGTTAGTCAAATGGTTAAAGGATTAATAAAGGATTTAAAAATAACGATTCCGGTATGTCTTCATTTAGATCATGGTTCCAGTTTTGAATCATGTAAGGAGGCGATAGATAGTGGATTTACTTCAGTTATGATTGATGCTTCAAAGTTTCCGATTGATAAAAATATTGAGATAACTAAAAAAGTAGTTGATTATGCTCATGAACGCGGAATTAGTGTAGAAGCTGAAGTTGGTCATATTGGAGGTAGTGAAGATGGTGTTTCTAATGAAATATATCATGCTACATTAGATGATTGTGTTAATCTATATATAGCTACAGGGATTGATTCTTTAGCCCCTGCTTTAGGAAGTGTTCATGGCCTTTATAAGGGATTACCTAATTTAAATTTCGAAAGAATGAATTTAATTAATAATAGTTTACCAATTCCATTGGTATTACACGGAGGAACAGGAATTCCTGACAAAGATATTAAGAAGGCTATTTCTTGCGGAATTAGTAAAATTAATATTAATACGGAGTTACAAATTGCGTGGCACAATGCGGTTTTAGAATTTGTCAGAGAAAATCCTAAAGTTTATGATCCTAGAAAAATAATTGGAAGTGGACAAGCAGCAATAAAAAAAGCAATCGATGATAAGATTAATCTATTTTTTAATAGGTAATTATTTGTCGAAATATAATAAAATATAATGAAGTGGAGGTATTATGAAGGTATTAGAGATACAAGGAGGTCATAAGTTATCTGGAACAATTAGGATAAGTGGGGCTAAAAATAGCTCAGTGGCCCTTATACCAGCAGCTATTTTGGCAGACGAAGATGTAACTATTTGTAATGTTCCGGAAATAACAGATACAGATGCGTTAAGTGAAATTTTAGAATTTTTAGGTGCAGATGTACGAAGAGCTAGTGAAAGTATAGTAATTAACCCTAAATCAATAAAAAATAAAGAAATACCGGCAGAAATTTCTAAGAAATTGCGTGCTTCATATTACTTTATGGGTTCATTGCTTGGTAAATATAAACATGTAGAAATGTATTTTCCTGGAGGATGTTCTATAGGTGCTAGGCCAATTAATTTTCATTTAAAAGGTTTTGAATCCTTAGGTGCTACTGTACAGATTGAAGGGGATAAATATATAGTTGATGCAAAAGAATTAAAAGGTGCTAATATTTATTTAGATTTTGCATCAGTAGGAGCTACTATTAATATTATGTTAGCAGCTGTAAAAGCTAAGGGGACTACTGTTATTGACAATGCAGCTAAGGAACCTGAAATAGTTAATGTGGCTACTTTTTTAAATAATATGGGTGCTAGAATAAGCGGGGCTGGTACTAGTACGATAAAAATTATTGGAGTGGAAAAGCTAAATGGATGTTTCCATGAAGTTATACCAGATAGAATTGAAGCTGGTACATATACTATTATTGGAGCGCTAATTGGCAATTATTTAAAAATTGATAATATTATTCCAGAGCATATAGAAGCTCTAACTTCAAAATTAATTGAAATGGGAGTAGAGTTAGAAATTGGTGACGATTATTTAATTGTTAATAAACCAAATAAATATAAAGCAGTTAATGTTAAAACATTAGTGTTTCCAGGTTTTCCTACAGATTTACAACAACCTTTTATGGTGCTATCAACACAGTGTTCTGGTAAATCAGTAGTAGAAGAGACTATTTATGAAAATCGTTTTATGCATATTCCATATTTGCAAAAAATGGGAGCTGATATAGAAGTGAATGGAACTAAAGCTATTATAAAGGGACCTACTGAATTGAGGGGAACAGAAGTGGAAGCAACAGATTTAAGAGCAGGTGCTAGTATGGTAGCAGCAGCATTAATTGCAAATGGAACAACAGTTATTCATAATATAGAACACATTTTAAGAGGTTATGAAAATATAGTCGAAAAATTGAGTGATGTAGGTGCTAAATTAGAAGTAAAAGAAATATAATTAATAAAGTATTTCTTTTTTTTGGAGGCAAATATGAAACATAAAAAATTATTCGTGCTGTTATTTATAATGATTTTTGTTAGTATAGGTATTTTTTCTATCTATAAGATCACTTATAAAGAAGAATTTAATTATGTTGCTTTAGGTGATTCAGTGGCAGCAGGGAGAAACCCTTATGGTGTAGAAGATTATGGCTATACTGATTATATAAGTGATTATTTAAAAAAAGAGAATAAATTAAAAAGTTATGTTAATTTTGCAGTTAGCGGTTATACTACAGAAGACGTTAATAATGATATCAATTATAACAAAAATATCAAAATAGATAATAAGGAAATAAATATAAAGAAAGCACTAAGAGAATCGGATTTAGTAACTATTTCCATGGGAGCTAATGACTTTCTTGGAGAGTTAAAAGTCACATCCATGCCATCACTATTGGAAGATAAGAACTATGCATTAAAAAGAATAAATAGTATTTTCGATAGTATTGATTCTACTTTAGAACTGGTTATGAAATATGCAAAAGGAACAATTATTGTCGTTGGATATTATAATCCATTACCATATTTAGAGAAATATGAAGATCAAATAAATGAAATAGTAGATTATGCTGATCAAAAATATCAAGAATTGTGTGATAAACACGATATTTATTATGTAAAAGTATCAGATGAAATAGCAAAAAACAAAGAATATTTACCTAATCCTTTAGATATTCATCCTAGTAAAAAAGGATATGAAGTAATAAGTAAAGAAGTAATTGAAGTTATTAATCGTGAAATGTTAAATTAAACAGTTGCATATTTAAAAAAATCCTGTTATACTATATTAGCAATTATTACTATGATTAATTAAATCATGGCGGAAGGAGAGATATAATGAAAGCAGGAATACATCCAAATTATAAAGATACAAAGGTAACTTGTGCTTGTGGAGAAAGCTTTGTTGTTAAATCTACTAAAGATGAGATCAATGTAGAAGTTTGTTCAAAATGTCATCCTTTTTATACAGGAATGCAAAGTAGAACTTCACATACAGGAAGAGTAGATAAATTTAACAAAAAATATGGTTTTGATAAAAAAGAAAATTAATTGTAATTTTCTTTTTTTCTTATAATTTTCACAATTTAATATCATTATTATGGTATACTAATGAATAGTAAAGAGGTGTTTATATGAAAATAGCAATAGCTAGCGATCATAAAGGTTATCATTTAAAAACAACTTTAATTAGTTATTTACAAAAAAAAGGATTTGATATAGTTGATTTAGGTACTGATTCTGTGCTTTCTGTAGATTACCCTAAATATGCATTTTTATTATGCAAAAAAGTAGTTGATAAAGAAGTAGATTTTGGTATTGTCATATGTGGAACCGGAATAGGTGTATCTATTGCTTGTAATAAAGTAAAAGGTATTAGATGTGCTAAAGTAGATAACGTTAAAGAGGCTAAATTAACCAGAGAAGATAATGATGCTAATGTTTTAGCCCTTAATGGTAGCATGATGTCTTTTAAAGCTAAGGATATCGTTGATATGTTTTTAAAAACAAATTTTTCTAATTTGGAACGTCATAGTAGGCGTATCAAAATGATTGAAGATTATGAAGAAGGATTAGAAGATGAGCGTTAAGTTTTTTATCTATATATTTGTAACAATTATTGTTATATGGGCAATGGATTCTATTAACATTAATCAAATTTTTAAAAAAAATAGAGTAATGCAAGCTAGAGTATTTTATTGTTTGTTAGGTATTACGCTTATATATTTAATTACTAATTTTATTTTTGATTTCTTTTTATCTTCTAAAATATTTTAAATTGTGTATAAAATCCATCAAAATGTTCAAACTGATATTGAGGTGGAAAAATGAAAAGAAAATTGAAGTTAAAGCCATATGTTATACCTAGTATTTATGTTATTTTAATCACTATATTTGTGATCAGTGCCATGTCAACTTTTGAAGATGTACCAGTAGAAGAAGAGAATTTAAAATATGTATCTAATGTTATTTTATCAAATGACACTCCGGTTGTAGCAACAGATGAAGTTGTTATTATAAGACCGTATAATGATCCGGCGGTAACAATAGGAAAAAGTTTTTATGACTATAAAGCTGATGAAGAAAGTCAAAAAAACTCTATTGTATATTATGAAAATACATACATTCAAAACTCTGGTATTGATTATGTGAAGAGTGAGGCATTTGATGTCGTGTCTGTATTAGACGGCACAGTAATTAGTGTTAATAATAATGATTTATTAGGAAATACTATCGAAATTAAACATGATAATTCAATAATTAGTGTTTATCAAAGCTTAGCCACTATAACTGTAAAAGAAGGAGATACAGTATTACAAGGACAAGTTTTAGGAAAAACTGGTGTTTCTAAAATAAATGAAAATTTAGGTAATCATTTGCATTTTGAACTTTTTAAAGAAGGACAAGTTCTGAATCCAGAAGAATATTACAATAAAAATATTAAAGATTTATAGGCGGTTACTTGCCTTTTTTTATTCATAACTAGTTGATTATTTATATATACTTTATTAAAGGAAGGTATATATGAATAAATATATTATAACAAGAGTGTTAGATGAAGCACTATATATGTTAGGACATAAAAGTACTGTAAGAGATATCGCTAATGTTTATAATGTTAGTAAAAGTACAGTACATAAAGATTTGCAAGAAAGACTTAAAGAGATTGATATACAACTTCATGAAGAAGTAGACAAAATTTTTAAAGAGCATATTGAAGTTAGACATATTAGAGGAGGAGAGTCTACAAAGCAAAAATATTTAAAATTATAAGAAGAGGAGATTATGAAAGATATTGGAATAGATTTAGGAACAGCAAATGTATTAGTTTATGTAAAAGGACAAGGAATAGTTTTAAATGAACCATCAGTACTAGCAATTGATTCAGAAACTAAAAATGTATTAGCAGTAGGAAAAGACGCAAATGAAATGTTGGGAAGAACTCCTGGCAAAGTGAAAGCAACAAAACCATTAAAAGATGGAGTTATATCAGATTTTGAGTATACAGAAGCTATGCTTACTAATATGTTAAAAAAAGTTAAAGGGCTAAGGTTGTGGTCTAAGCCTAGAATTTTGATCTGTTGTCCATCTAATATTACACCAGTAGAAAAAAACGCTATTAAGGAAGCAGCAGAAAAATTAGGTGCAAAAAAGGTATTCATGGAAGAAGAACCAAAGGTAGCGGCGTTAGGTGCAGGAATGGATATTTCTAAACCCGGTGCTAATATGGTAATCGATATTGGCGGTGGAACTACTGATATAGCAATATTATCTTTAGGAGGCATAGTCAATAGTTCATCAGTAAAAATAGCTGGCAACACTTTTGATAACGCCATTATAGAATACATTAGGGAAAAATATAAGCTATTAATCGGTGAGAGAACAGCGGAAGAAATAAAATTAAATTTAGGAAGTGTTTACAAAGGTGATAAAGGTAATAAAAAGGAAATAAAAGGGAGAAGTCTAGAAAATGGTTTACCCAATACTATTGAAATTTCCGAAAAAGAAGTAGAAGAAGCCTTATATCCTCATGCTTTAAAAATAATAAAAGAAACTAAAAAGGTATTGGAAGAAACTTCTCCGGAGTTATCTGCAGATATCGTGGATAAAGGTATTGTGTTAACTGGTGGAGGAGCATTAGTTAAAGGATTTCCGGAATTATTTGAAAAAGAATTAAGTGTACCAATTTATATTGCTGAAAGTCCATTAACTTGTGTAGCTGAAGGATGTGGAATTATGCTTAGCAATTTAAATTTATTAGATAGATAAACTATTAATTACATAAATTAATAGTTTTTATTTTAAAAAATATTAATATTTGTTATAATTTAAATAAGGAAAGAGGTATTAAAATGACTGATACTTATTTAGTAGAGATAATATTAATAACTTTAATAACTTTTGTTTTTACGGCTTTGATAATGCCAGGAATGATTAAAATTGCTAGGCATATAGGTGCTATGGATATTCCTAAAGACAATAGAAGAGTACATACGAAGCCAATGCCTAAATTGGGTGGACTTGGAATATTTGTTGGATTTTTATTTGGATATATGCTATTTGGAGTACATAGTATTCAAATGAATTCTATCTTAATAGGTAGTTTTATTATCATTATTACAGGGATAATTGATGATATTAAACCTATTAGACCGAGGTATAAATTATTAGGACAAACTTGTGCTGCTCTTTCAGTTATATTTTATGGAAATATTTTATTAAATGAAGTTACAGTATTTGGACAAGTATTTAATTTTGGAATTTGGTCGTATCCGATAACATTATTTTTTGTTTTAGCTTGTATTAATATAATTAACTTGATAGATGGATTAGATGGTTTAAGTGGAGGAATTACTTCTATCTTTTTAGCTACTATGGGTGTAATTGCATTTGTTCAGGGTAGACAAGGAACATTAGAAATTACTTTGATATTTATTATGTTAGGGGCAGTAATGGGGTTCTTACTACATAATTTTAATCCCGCTAAAATTTTTGCTGGTGATACCGGTTCCATGTTTATGGGATTTATAATAGCAGTAGTGTCATTATTAGGATTTAAAGGAGCAATGTTTCTATCATTTATGGTTCCAATAGCAGTATTAGCTATTCCAATCCTTGATACTTTATTTGCAATATGTAGAAGAATGTTAAAAAAGAAGCCAATCTTTGAAGCGGATAAGGATCATATGCATCATCAATTTTTAAAGATGAATTTTTCTCAAAGACAAACAGTATTAATTATTTATTTTATTAATATTTTGTTTTCTTTAGCAGCTATTTCCTTTACAATAGGTGATTCAAAAAGAGCAATAATTATTTATTTTATCTTGTTAATTTTGACAATTTGGTTTATACTACATACAGGTATTCTGTCACAGAGCTTTAGTAATAAAATTAAATACTTCGAAGAGCGATTATTAAGTACAAGAAAAGAACACAATAAAAAAAATAAGTAGCTATGTGACAGCTACTTTTTCTTTAATTGTCGTTGTAGAAATATGGAAAAATGTGGTAATATATGAAATAAAAAATCATGATAAAGGTGATGAAGATGGTAAATTTTATAATTTATGAAGATAAAGAAATAATAAGAAATAATTATATAAAAATGATCCATAAATTTATGGGGAAAGATGACTTATCTTATAAGATTTATTCATTTTCCGCATATAATAATGAAATAAAAAATTTTATGAGAAATAATATAGGTCATAATATATACATTTTAGATATAGAAGTACCAGGTAAATCTGGACTAGATTTGGCACGAGAAATAAGATCAATTGGAGATGCTGATAGTCAATTAATTATAGTTACAGCTCACAAAGAGTTATTAGAAAATTCTTTTATGAACAGAAGTTTAGTTTTAAATTTTGTTTCGAAATTTGATAATTGTGAAAATAATCTGACAACAGCGTTAGCTAATGCTTATGTCAATATGACAAGACATAAATCTTATATATTTAAAAGCGAAGGAGAATTGTACAGAATTCCTTATGATGATATTTTATTTTTTGCAATTGATTCTAAACATGGGTATGTTAATATTGTTACCAAAACAAAGACTTTTATTGTGAAAAAAACTATTAGTAGTATTCTGAAAGAATTAAATGATCCTAGGTTTATGAAAACACATAAGAGCTGTATTGTAAATTTATATAATATTGAAAAAGTTGATTTAGTTAATTTAGTCATTTTCTTTTATAATAATCAATACACATATTTGTTCTCTCGAAACTATAAAAAAGAATTACAAGAAAGACTTAAAAAATAGGTGAGAGTTTATGGATATCGAAAATATAATAGAATTGTTTATTGGTAGTATTTTTTTGACTATATATTTTATATATTGTGGAAGAAGTAGTTTAAATACTAACATATCTAAATATATAAAAAATTTTTTGCTTATTATCTTGTTAATTGTGTTTATTACAATTAATTACATGTTTTTGGAGAATGCGGCTAGAGTAGTTACTACATATATAGCATTATTATTTTCATATAAATTTCTATTTAGAAAAAATATAGCACAATGTGCTATAGCTTCACTTGTTTCATATCTTTTCTTAGTGATTGGTGAAATATTATTTATGCTCACACTAACTAGTTTATATAAAGTTAATATAATATCGAATATAAAAATATTTACTGGTAGTATAATAGCTAATATATTTATAACTATTGTTGCCTTTTTCTTATTTAAAATTATTGAAAAGCCAGTTAGTAAAATGTTAATGAAAGTAAAAGAAAATAATAAATTTACTTTAATTTTTACGTTTTTGAGTATTTTAATTGCAATAGGATTTTTACTATTTAAAATGGCTTTTGCCAATTGGAAAGTTAATGAAACTTTATTGTTAAATATTTTGATTACACTATGTTTAGTATATATTGGAATAGTTATTATCAAACAACATATTGATAAAATAAAACTAAGTGACGATTATGAAGATTATATTAGGTATTCAAAAGATAGCGAAAGATTAGTAGAGCAATATAGTATAAGTCAACATGAAAATCAAAATGAATTAATTGTTATTAGGAGTATGGTCCACAAAAATAATAAAAAATTATTAGAATATTTAGATGAAATTATATCTAATAAAAATAATATAGAGAGTTCATGGATAAAATATTTAACTTATATTCCATTTGGTGGATTAAAAGGAATTCTTCATAATAAAATAAGTGATATGAAAGAAAATGATATAAATGTTTTCTTAAGCGTTAGTAAAGAAGTTGGGCGTTCAAAATTAAAAAATTTGACTATGAAGGAAAATAATTATTTATCTAAAATAATAGGTGTTTTTTTAGATAATGCCAAAGAAGCAGCTATTAATTCGAAAGAAAAAGAAGTATCAGTATGCATATACATGGAAGAAGAGTCAATTGTTTTTGAAATTTCTAATTCTTTTGAGGGAGAAGTGGATTTAAATACCATTTATAATAGTGGTCATTCTAGCAAAGGTAGAAATCGCGGTTATGGATTATCTGTAGTAAAAACAATAGTTGATGAAAACAATATTTTTAAAAACGAAACGCAAATAATAAATGGTTATTTTATTCAACGATTAATTGTGAATAAGACAAAATAAAAATGGACCTTAATGTCCACTTTTTTATAGCATTGATTTTGGCATTTCAGGTTCATCAAATACAAGAACTAAACATGCAGCAGATGCAGCACCTGCAGCAACAACACCAATTGCAGCTAGAGCCATAGCAAGAAATTTTTTCATCTTGGAATCCTCCTTTCTACGATGTCTAAATATATATCAATATTTAAACTGCTATAACTTATAATTTTTATAATTGTTGAAAGGCATGTTGAATAATTTATATGTTAATGGACAAATAAGTGTTGCCTCTATTAACATTGAAAAAGATAAAGCGCTTTTTAAAAACGTATTATCTATGAATATTATTAACATTAAGTAAGTGAATCCAATAATAATTGTTATAACTTTATATACGACTCTCTTTTTTTTCCGAATTAGAGGCCTTTTTTTTGTATCAGCAGGTGCAAATAGAATAAATATTAATAATGATATACTTGCTATACAAATTAAAATATATGTTGGTATATTTATGTATTTACATAACAGTGGAACACCAATAAAAGTAGGTACTGAACTAATCCAGCACATCCATGATTTAGATGCATGTATTCCAAAGCCTGTTGTTCTTAATAAATTGAATAGTAAGAGAACAATAATAGTTTCTTTCAGGCTCTTTAGAAGAACGGACATTAATAATATTACTATTAATTTAGTAATAGAAAGATAAATGGATTCTAAACCATACTGAATCTTTTCTATTTGTTCATTATTGTAATTTGGATAGTAACTTCTAATAGTTTTAATAGAGTTACTGATAATTAACTGCTTTATCATATTATTACCTCTATTCCTATTCCAATCTAATATTACCATAATATGGCAATTACTTTAGGTTTGGTAGGGTAATGTGTTTTAAAACAAATGAATAAAATTAATTTGTTAAAATAAGTACCACAAAAAATCATAAAAACTATAAAAAGCAACATTTAATGACTAATTTTAAAAAAATAGGATAGATTTTGTTATCATTTAAGTGCGCAAAGGAAAGAGGGAGCTCACTTATGAAGTACATTGGCAGTAAAAAGAATAAAGAGGAAGGCGAGGTGTATGTAGTGAGAGGTCGTGTAAAGTGGTTCAATAATGAAAAGGGATATGGCTTTATTGATTATACTGAAAATGAAGATATCTTTGTTCATTATTCAGCTATTAATCAAGAAGGATATAAAACTCTATCCGAAGGTCAATTTGTTGAATTTAATTTACTAGAAACAACTAAAGGATATCAAGCACTTGATGTCAAAGTTGTCAAAGAACCGTCTGAAATTAAATAATAAAAGTAGCAGCAATGCTACTTTTTTTCACAAAAATTTTATCTTTGTTTTATTTAAAAATATAGCCTAATATTTTTTGATGTGGTAAAATATAATTAAGGAGGAGATGTTATGAACATTACATTAAGAGGAGATAAGATAAAGATTACTGATGCAATGCAAGATTATGCAGACGAAAAATTAGAACGATTAAATAAATATCTTGATGATTCTGATAATGTAAAAGCTAACATTGTAGTTAAAGTACAAAACTACAAACAAAAAGTTGAAGTTACAATTCCACTAAAAAGTTTTATTTTAAGAGCTGAAGAGGTTCAGGATGATTTCTATTCAGCAGTTGATATTGTAGTTGATAAAATAGAAAGACAAATAAGAAAAAATAAAACTAAATTACAATCTAAAAAAATAAAAAATGCAAAGGAAATAGTATTCGATTATATAGAAGATTATAAAGAAGAAGATGATGAAGAAAAAGGCTCTATTGTTAAGAGAAAGAAAATTGAAGTAAAGCCAATGAGTGAAGAAGAAGCTATCATTCAAATGGAATTATTAGGGCATCAATTTTATTTGTTTAAAGATGCTGAAACATTAAAACCTGCTTTGGTTTATAAAAGAAATGATGGCTATTATGGAATTATTGAATCAGATTAATTAAAATTTAATATTTGAATCGTACTATACGCATAAATAATTATGCGTATTTTTTATCTAAAAAATATAATTAGGTAAGTATAAATAATATATTATTATAACTTTTGCTATTTTGTTATATAAAAACTTTGTATTATTTACGTTTTTTTGGTAAAATATTCAATATGAGGAGATGGTATGATGGGCATATTTAGAAATTTATTCGATCATGAATACAAAGAATTAAAAAAGTTTTCTGCATTAGCTGATAAGATAGATGCGTTAGATGAAGAATATACAAAATTAAGTGATTATGAATTACAAGCTAAGACAGATGAATTTAAAGGAAGATTAAATAAAGGTGAAACTCTTGAAGATATATTAGTTGAAGCATATGCAACAGCAAGAGAAGCTTGTTTTAGGGTAATTGGCGAAAAACCTTACTATGTACAGTTGTTAGGTGCTATTGCAATTCATTTTGGAAATATTGCTGAAATGAAAACAGGTGAAGGTAAAACCTTAACTAGTGTTATGCCAGCCTATTTGAATGCTTTAACTGGTAATGGAGTACATATCGTTACTGTTAATGAATATTTAGCTGATCGTGATGCTAATTGGATGGGAAATATTCACAGATTTCTAGGGCTTACAGTAGGTACTAACCTTAGAAGTTTAAGTGCAAAAGAAAAAAAAGAACAATATGAATGTGATATTTTATATACTACAAATAATGAATTAGGTTTTGATTATCTTCGCGATAATATGGTTGTTCGTAGCGAAAATAGGGTTCAAAGGGGACTTAATTTTGCTATTATCGATGAAGTCGATTCAGTTTTAATAGATGAAGCTAGAACTCCTTTGATTATATCTGGTGGGGAGATGAAAAGCGCGCGTCTTTATACCGATGCTGATAGTTTTGTTAAAAGTCTTAAAAGAGAAGAAGATTATATTTATGATGAAAAAACAAAGTCAGTTAGCCTTACAGAGGATGGAGTAAAAAAAGGCGAACAATATTTTAAAGTAGATAATTTATATGATATTAGTCAAACTAGTTTAGTTCATCATATTAATCAAGCATTAAAAGCTAATTATTCTATGAGAAATGATGTTGACTATGTAGTTCAAGATGGACAAGTAGTAATTGTCGATCAGTTTACAGGACGTTTAATGAAAGGCCGTGCTTTTAGCGATGGACTTCACCAAGCTATTGAAGCTAAAGAAGGAGTTAAGATTCAACAAGAAACTAAAACTCTTGCTACTATTACTTTTCAGAATTTATTTAGAATGTATAAAAAACTATCTGGTATGACAGGAACAGCTAAAACAGAGGAAGAAGAATTTAGAAATATCTATAATATGTTTGTTATCTGTATACCAACTAATAAAGAAGTAATAAGAGATGATGAACCAGATCTTGTTTATGCTACTAAAGTTGGTAAATACAAAGCATTAATAAATGAAATTGAAAGAAGATATAAATTAGGACAGCCTGTTCTAGTTGGTACTATTGCTATTGAAACTAATGAATTGATTAGTGATTTATTAAAGAAAAAGAAAATACCTCACGAAGTATTAAATGCTAAGAACCATGCAAGAGAAGCTGAAATTATTGCTAAAGCTGGTGAAAAGAAAGCGGTAACTATTGCTACTAACATGGCTGGACGTGGTACTGACATTAAATTAACCGATGAAGTAAAAGAGTTAGGTGGATTGTGTGTATTAGGTACTGAAAGACATGAATCACGCCGTATTGATAATCAGTTAAGAGGACGTTCTGGACGTCAAGGAGATCCAGGATTCACTCAATTCTATGTTTCTATGGAAGATGATCTAATGGTTAGATTTGGTAGTGATAGAATTAAAATGATGATGCAAACATTAGGATTTACTGAGGATCAATGTATTAAATCAAAAACTTTCTCAAAAGCGATCGCAACAGCACAATCAAGAGTTGAGGGTAATAATTTTGATATTCGTAAACAATTGTTGCAATATGACGATGTAATGAATAATCAAAGAGAAATCATTTATGCAAAAAGAAATGAAATATTAGATAATGAATCAATTCATGATACAGTTTTAAACGCTGTTCATAATCATGTTATGGATTTAGTGAAGTCTCATGTTTATCCTGAAGGAAAATTAACCGATGATGATATTAAAGAAATTGTGGAGTTTGCTAATGAAAATTTATTAAAGAAAGAATTAAAATTTAAAGATCTTGAAGGACGTAGTGAAGATGATATTATTGAAATAATTTATAATATTATTGTAGAAGAATATGAAGAAAAGATAAAAAATGTTCCAAAAGAAATTTCAGATGAATTTGAAAAAGTAATAGTTTTAAATATTATTGATAAATATTGGACAGAACATATTAATACAATGTCTCATTTGAGAGAGGGAATTCACTTAAGAAGTTATGGTCATGATGATCCACTTCGTGCATATACAGTAGAAGGATATCAGATGTTTGATAATATGTTACAAAATATTGATAAGGATGTTACAATTTTCTTAGTTAAATCAGAGATTAAGCAAAATATCGAAAGAAAAGAAGTAGCGAAGGATAAAATAACTAATGATGGTAAAGATGCTATTAAAGCTCAACCTAAAAAAAGCAAAAAAATTGGTAGAAATGATCCTTGTCCATGTGGAAGTGGAAAAAAATATAAGCAATGTTGTGGCAAATAACTCGCAACCCCGATAAAATAAGGGAAAACGCGAGTTTTTCTTTTTATCAAAAAATGCCCCAAAATAGAGGCTGGAGCCATTCTGGAGCCACTTTGATTTAAATATTTGGCTATATTATTTTATTTGTTTTAAAGTATATAGTACGGTTAGCTAAAAAAAGGTAAATATTCATGGTATAATAGTAATAGGTTGGTGATATTATGTTGAGTAAACCTAAAAATGGATGGACTGATTTTAAATTAGGGAAAGAATCTTATAAATTAAGTTACCTTACAGATGTTTCTATGGATTGGTTAGAATCAGCAATAGATGGATTAAAGAACACAAAGCCATTTGTAGTTCGTGGCTTTTTAGAACCATGGAGAGTAATTTGTGTAGTAAGCTTTTGGAATGTGCATTTATTTGTTGAATCAGATGAAGATGATATTTTAGATCCTAATGAATCTAATTATGAAATCATTCATATGAATATGATAGAGTTTTGTGAGCATTTATATAATGATATTAATAATAATTTACAAGAATGGATTAACTGGTTTTGCGATGATGAACACGATTTAGATAAAAGAGAAAAGGAATTAGTTAAAAAAATAGAAGAATTAAGAAAAGCAATAGATAAACAAAAAGAATATTTTTCAAGAAGTTGTTTCTTCTTATAAAATATGAGGTGATTAAAGTGGAAAAAATGATATCCTATTACGATTTAATGCTATTGGTAAAGTCTAATAAACAACCAAATAAGGTTTTAGTTTCAGTTGATAAAGATAGAGAATTGCTTTTTGAATTTAACTCCAAATATAATACTTACTATGTTACTCCAACAACTGCAAGTGAAACTTTTTATAAAGAATATGATCCATACTTGGATTTAAATATGACTGAAGATAGATTCTTTGAAAAGAATATTAAAGTTGTTGATCCATATTTATTCAGTATAGGCGAATATGTATCTTATTATGATTTGATGACATCAATTAAATTTAATGCACAACCATATAGAGTTAGAATACATATTAATAATCAACAACATGATTATATATTTGATAGCATTGATTTATCAGAACCAAAGAAATATATAGAATTAGAAGATGATGGATCTTTACCATCTTGGGATTTTAACTTATCACATCAAGTGTCTGACAATAATTGGTTTGAAAAAAATATTGAAGTAATTGAAGCTGGAAATAGTCTGATAAGAATTATCGAGGGTGGATGTGGAAGTTCTTATTTTAACATTTTTCCAATTAGAGTTATAAATGTAAATGATGATACAGATGCAACTGATAATGTAGAAGAAATGTGGGATGAAGCAATTGCTATTGAAGAGGAGAATGTAAATTCGTTCTTATATCCTTTATTAAAAAAATATTTTAATTCTAATTTGCTTGAAAACAAAAATAGAAGTGATGCTAACGATGAATTTGAATGGTATTTAACTAACAATTTTTATACATACGACAACATAGAAGAGATAATTAAAGAGCTAAAGGAAATAATGACTTTATTGAAAAATGATTATGATAATCCTAAGTTGGATTTTATTAAAGAAAATTATAGCTGGGTTTTATATTTAGATTCTCGTGTTGATAGCAGAAATATACCCAAAAATAGTGAATGTAATGAATTGGTAAAACCATATGTAGATGAGATTACTAATTTTTATAAGAGATTTACTGACTATCTTGAAAAGATGATGATTAATGGTAAAAAGAATGGATTCGAATTAATAACTTTTATAGGACCATAAGGCACTTTAAAAATGACATAGATGCCAAGTTGGGTGTGGACAAATATTTATAGTGAAATTAAAAAAGGCTTAGCAAAATAAGGGTAAACTAAGTCTTTTCATTTTATTAAAAACAATGATTTTATATTCTGGAGCCATTTGTAGAGCCATATTAACAAAAAAGAGCTAGTTTTCAACAGTATTTCTAGCTCTATTGATCGTATTAATTACTTCAGAAGATGTAGTATTAAATAAGTGAGAATAAGTGTTTAAAGTTTCACTTGAATTAGAGTGTCCAAGATATTTAGAAACCATAGTAACAGGAGCTCCGTTATTAACCAAGAAAGAAGCACAGCTGTGTCTAAAATCATGCAACCTTATTTCTTTAATACCAGCTTTATTTGCTATTTCGCCTTTTCTTCGTTGGGCTTGTTTATATGTTAGAGGAGTAAGACCTTTATCATTACCAAATATAAAGAAATCATCATTAAAGTTTTTATATTTAGAAACATTATCGTAATACTTTTTTAAATCTTCATATAAAGCATCACACATAGTTAATATTCTATTATTTGAAGCAGTTTTTAAATTACATACATAGTAAGAAGAAGAGTAATTATCTATACTTTGAACTTGCTTATTGATCCATAAGGTTTTATTATCCCAATTAATATCTTTCCATTGCAAGCCTCTAGCTTCTCCAATTCTTAAACCACAATAATACAATGTTTCCCATAGGATCCTATATCTATCTTCATCTTCGGAAGCTAGAAATTTATCAAATTCAGATATATCATAATAAGCCTTTTCTTTCACTAATTCATCAGGATTCTTGAATCTTTCCATATTTAATAGTATCTGATGAAAGTTATAGCCATATCGCTTCTCTCCAAAGTTTAAAAATGCTTTTAATACTTTAAGTTTGTCATTTTTAGTAACAGTCTTCATAGTATCAATACCAGCAATGTATTCTTTCCATTTATCATAATGAGCTATATTGAATTCAGAACACTTAATATTAAATAATATCTTTAATGATTCTTGAGTATAAATGTAGCTCCTACGAGTATTTATTCTAACTTTATCAGATTGAAATTCAAGATACTTATCCCAAAGATCACCTAAGGTCATTTTAGATGGGATATTAGAGTTATTATCTAATTCATTTAAAAACTTTCTTTCAGCTTCCTTTGCTTCAAATTTAGTTGCATATTTCTTGCTTGTATATCTACGATTATTGTTTAATGAATCTTTATAATTAACTCTAAAGAGCCAACATCTACCATCTTTAGTAGGATTATTATATTTATAAACAGGCATAATAAAATCACTTTCCTTTCATACTTTTATTGTGTAAGTACCTGAAAAGTGATATAATGTAGTTGGAAGCCAATTATAACGATCCTTTCAGGATTTGTTTTAAAGTTTGCTAGACTTTTGTGGTTATCCATTTGACTTACTGTTCGAGCAGTAGGTCTTTTTTTATAGATTTCTTGTTAAGTATTTTGATACTCCAATGATTTTTACATTTAACTCATCTTTAGAGCATACTATAGGTTTAATTTTGTTATATTCAATAATAGGCATAAAGATATAACTATTATCACTTTCTGTTAAATAAACTATCATAGGTTTTCCTTTACTTGCCTTAATAACATAAAAAGTATTCTTCTTTGTGATTCTATCACTTTTCTTAAATACAATTGTATCTTCAGGAAATACTTTCTTACCGTAGTTATTAATTTCATCAAATATAATGTATCCAAAGTAATTATTAGGATCGCCATAAAGAGTTGGTAGTTCAATTTCTTCCCATAGATAATTGCTTTCAGATTCTTTATCAAATGATAACTTAGTAGGGAAATCTTTATACACAAGAATCTCTTTTTTTTTATTAATGTTTTTATCAGTAAGTAAATTATCTCTCCATGTTAGATCGCTTTCAGAAATACTAAAATAGTTTGCTAATACTTTTATTTTATTTTTTCTTGGAACAACTTTTCCATTACACCAATCACACACAGTAGTATATTTGAATCCTAACTCATTAGCCAGCATAACACGATCTACTTTATGTAATTTCATATAATAGGAAAGGTTATCAGCGAATATTTTAGCTTCTTCGTTTTGATTTACATTTCCCATTTCTTACCACCTCATACCTATAATAACATAATCGTATTTAAATTGCAATAAAAAATACGAATAAAATCGTATAAAATTATTTACAAGTTCTCCGAAAAGGTGTATTA
>CALVYX010000008.1 GCA_944372315.1 uncultured Bacilli bacterium | reverse complement strand
ATTATGGAAAAAAAGCATATAGAAAAGATAAAAATAGTAAGTGGTCTATTCAATAAATTACAATTTATAGAGTAGATTTCCATCTACTTTTTCTTTTGATTTAAAAGTATGTTATAATAAGATAGATCTGTGAGGAAGTGATTCAAATGAATGAAAATAAAACAAATATCAACTGGTATCCAGGACACATGGAAAAAGCTCGTCGAGAAATAAAAGAAAAACTTAGTTTGATCGACATTGTTTATGAAGTAATAGATAGTAGAATGCCTATTAGTTCTAAAATAAAAGATATTGATAATTTAATAAAAAATATTCCTAGAATTCTTATAATGAGTAAGTATGATATGTGTGATAAGAATGAAACTGATAAATTTATTGCACATTATGAACAAGAAGGGTATATCGTTATTCCTACTAGTTTAAATGATAAGAATGATGTTAAAGTTATTCTTAATAAAAGTAGTGAATTAATGAAAAAAATTAATGAAGATCGTAAAAAGAAAGGAATGAAACCAAGAGCTATGAGAGCTCTAGTAATAGGAGTTCCTAATGTTGGTAAGAGTACTTTAATTAATAAATTAGTTGGAAAGAAAAAAGCTCCTACTGGTAATAAACCTGGAATAACTAAAGCATTAGGATGGATTAGAATAAATGATAATTTAGAACTTTTAGATACTCCTGGTATTTTATGGCCTAAAATTGAAAGTGATATAGAAGGGTATCATTTAGCGGGATTATCTTCTATTAAAGAAGAAATCTTAAATAAAGAAGAGCTATCTATTTATTTACTTAAGAGAATGCATGAATTATATCCAGAACAATTAAAAGAAAGATATGGAATCGAAAAGATTGAAGAGGATATTATTCCTGTTTTAGATATCATAGCTAGAAAAAGAGGGGCATTATTAAAAGGTGGAATCCCTGATTATGATAAAGTTTACCTGATTATATTAAGAGATCTAAAAGAAGGATATTTAGGGAAAATTACTTTAGATAGAATATAAAAAATGTTCTGTTATGAACATTTTTTTCTTTATTTATTTCTTAATCTTACAAAGTTAATACTTGGGTGATTAAATAATCTAAATGGATAATTACTAGTACCTAGACCACCTGATACAAATAATTCTGTATCATTAATGGTGTATCTTGCTTCATAATATTTTTTTGCTCCCTCAACTCTAACTAGTGCAGGTGCAAAAGGAAGTCGTACTTGACCATTATGAGAATGCCCTGCAAAAACTAAATCTGGAGTATATTTTTCTAATATTTGATCAAGATTATCCGGTTCATGCATTAAACTTATGATAAATATATCCTGATTTACATTTTCTTGTTCGAAATAATAGAAAGCTTTATTTATATCTATATTTTTTAAAGTACTACTACCAATACCAGTGATTAATATTGGAGTATATCCTTCATTATAAATTAAATCATAGCTATTTTCTAAAACCACAAAATCCGTATCTTTCATTATATTATCAAAATTGTTTTTATCATGATTACCTTGGACAGCATATTTTCCTAATTTTGCTTTCATATTATTTAGTAATTCTTTTAATTTTTCTTTATCATTTTCGGTCATTTGGTAATTTTTATCTACTAAATCACCCGTAAAAACAATTATATCTGGTTTAATGTTATTAATTTTATCCACTATTTTACTTAGTTTTTTAGTTTTAATAGTACTTCCATAATGAAGATCGGAAAAATGTACTATTTTTAATCCATGAAAGTTTTCTGGTAAATTAGAGTATACAAGAGACTCTTCTTTTACCACTAGTCCTAAATTTCCTACATATCGTAATATCACAAAAGCTAGTGATATTAAAATAGCAATAATTAAAAGTATTTTTAAAGTAGTAATAATCATTTTATTTCTCTTTTCCTTTTGTTCTTCTTTAATAATTTTTTTTCTTTTGCTTTTGTTTTTCTCGGTTCTACTTATCATAAAATAGCACCTGCCAATAGAATTGTTGATACTACATTTAACGTATTATGCATAACATGTATAACTATTGGTACTAAAATATTATTCGTTTTATAGTACATATATGCAAAAGCAATTCCCATACTGCAATATGGAATTAAATATAAGTAATCAACAAAAGAATTAATAGGACTCAGAAAAACATGAAGCCCTCCAAAAATAACACCTGATGTAAATAAATATAACCATTTATTTTCAAAGATTTCTCTAAATGCTTTTCTAAATACTAACTCTTCGATAATAGGTGATATAAAAGCAATAGATAATAAAGCTAAAATAGGGAAGTTATTAACTATTACTCTTATGGATTCTTCATTAGTAGAAGTCCCTCCTTGATTAAATAAGGAAATAATAAAATTACTAAATACCATTATCATTAATCCAAAGAACCAATAATTAAATCCAATTCCTAATGGAGAGGCTTTTTTCTCTTTTAAATCTTTGATTCCTTTTGCAATATCTTTTCGATACATCAAAATTAAAATGATTACAATCACTATATTACTAAAAATAGTTAAACTAGTTCTAGTAAAATCACTAGCAGTATCCAAATCTATTTTCAAAAGGAAAATAGGAATTAATTGAAGTAATGATCCAAAAAAGAATAATGTTAAGGATATAAAAAATTTAATATATTTAATTAATGATTTCATGTTTCACCTCGTAATTATCTATTTTAATTGTAAAGCTTTCGTTTAGTTGTGTCAACTAAACAAAAAGGTTTTAATTAACAAAATGAATAATATGTAAAATAGTTTTATTTTATTATAAAATTTAGTATAATTAGAATATAATTTTAATATGAATGAGAGTGAATTAATTTAACTTTAATTTAATAAATTATTATGGAGGGTGTATGAAATATTATTGTATAGGAATTAAAGGGGCTGGAATGAGTACTCTAGCTAATATTTTGTATGATTTAGGTAACGAAGTAGAAGGTTATGATGATGCTAGGGAATATAAGTTTACAATGGAAGGATTAAATGAACGAAGAATCCCAATTTATTATGAGGAGCATCCTTTAGATGAAGATACAATTGTAACTTATTCTAAAGCTTTTAGTCCTAGTCATAAAGAAATTAAAAGAGTGAAAGAATTAGGTCTTACTATAAAAAATTACAATGAAGTTTTAGGCGATATCACAAAAATGTTTGATACGGTAGGTGTAAGTGGTACTCATGGTAAAACTACTACTAGTATGTTGATTAGCAATATTATTAATAATACGATAGGATGTAATTACTTTGTAGGAGATGGAACAGGACATGCTAATAAAGATAATAAAATATTTGTAATTGAGTCTGATGAGTATAACAAACACTTTTTAGCATATCATCCAAGTATTGCTATTATTACTAATATTGAACTTGATCATGTAGAATGCTATAACGGATTAGAAGATATTATTGATACTTTTGAATTATTTGGTAATAAGTCAAACTTTGTTATAGCTTGTGGTGATGACAAGAATATAAGAAAAATTAAATTTGATAAGAAAACTATTTATTATGGGTTTAATGATGATAATGATGTCATTGCCAAAAATGTAGAACTAACTAAAGAAGGAAGCACATTTGATGTTTATATGAACGGAGAATTTTATTATCATTTTGAACTTCCTTTATATGGGCGCCATATGATTTTAAATGCTTTAGCTAGTATTATTGTTTGTAATCACTATGGAATTACTAGAGAAGATATTCATCGTTATATGAAAAACTTTCAAGGGGCAAAACGCAGGTTTAAAGAGGAAGTATTTGGAGATATTGTAACAATTGATGATTATGCTCATCACCCAACAGAGATTAAAGTAACGCTTGAGGCGGCAAGACAAAAGTATCCTGGTAAAGAAATCGTTGCTATTTTTCTACCTAATACATATTCTAGAACAGAAGCTTTAATGGATGAATTTGTCGAGGTTTTAAAAGACGCAGATAAAGCATATATTATGGATATTCATTGTGATAGAGAACGGGAAGAGGATTATCCTAATGTCTCATCAGACAATTTAATAAAGCAAATTCCTAATAGTGAGAAGGTAAGTCTCGAGACAGTAGATAAATTGTTAACTCATAAGAATAGTGTTATGTGTTTTATGAGTTGTACTAATATTTATGTAATTTTAGATAAATATAAAGAGTTATTAAAAAATAGGAAGTAGACTTAAATAAGTCTCTTTTTACTTTCTTTATACCAATAATTAAGCTATAATAATATTATATGGAGTTGATATAATGGAACTACAATTTAATTCAATTGAAGAATTATATAAACGTGTAAGACCAGCTTTAACTAGTAAAAAAAGAGAATTTAGGCGATGCGGTATTCATTATGTGAAAGAAGAAGACATTTGGAATTATTTAATTGAATCTAAATGGAAAAAGGGTAATGGCCTTGAATTATTTAATATAGTGGATGATATTTTAAATACTGATAATAAAGAAATAGAAGATTACGTTATAAATAAAATGAAAGATTTTAAAAGAGATATTAATTTTGATAACATTAATCTTACTTAGATGGAGGATTTATGACTAAAGGAAAAAAGACTTATACAATTGAAGATTTAATGGAAAAAGTAAAAGCATATATCACTGATCCAAATGATATTGAATTAATTAATAAAAGTTATTTGTATGCTAAAGATAAACATGATGGTCAATATAGAATAAGTGGTGAAGAATATATCAATCACCCACTTGCAACTTCAGTAATATTAACTAGTGTTTATGCCGATACACAAACTATATGTGCAGGACTATTACACGACGTTTTAGAAGATACAGATACTACGAAACAAGAATTAGAAGAAGAATTTGGACGAGAGATTACTAATTTAGTTTATGGAGTTAGTAAAATTTCAAGAATTCATTTTTCAACAGAGAATGAGGCTTTAATAGAGTATTATAAAAAAATAATTGTAGGAATGAGCGAAGATGTTAGAGTTATTATTATTAAATTAGCGGATCGCCTACATAATATGAGAACTTTATGGGCTTTACCTGAAGATAGAAGAAAAGCAAAAGCCAAAGAAACATTAGAAATTTTAGCGCCAATTGCACATCATTTAGGTATTCATAAGATCAAAAGTGAATTAGAAGATTTATCGCTTCGTTATTTAAAACCTGATGTTTTTTATGATATTGCTGAAAAATTAAATAATACCAAACTAGAACGCGATAATGTGGTAGCAGAAATGTTAACCTCTGTTAGTAATATTTTAACGGAACATAATATCAAACATGAAATAAAAGGACGTAGTAAAAGTATTTATAGTATTTATAAGAAATTAGAGAAAGGACGTAAGTTTAGTGATATTTATGATTTATTAGCATTAAGAGTATTAGTTGAGACAGAACAAGAATGTTATACGATCATTGGACTTATTCATTCTAAATACAAGCCTATTCCTAAACGTTTTAAAGATTATATAGCTATGCCTAAAGCTAATGGATATCAATCCCTTCATACGACAGTTTTTGGAATTGATGGATATTTATTTGAGATCCAAATTAGAACATATGCTATGGATGAAATAGCAGAAAATGGAGTAGCATCACACTGGGCTTATAAAGAACATAAAGATTTAACAAAGCAAAGTCAAAATTCTACGGAAGCTAAATTACAATTTTTTAAAGCTATTATTGAACTTAATGAAGATAAGATGAGTAGTGAAGATTTTGTAAATAGTGTTAAAAACGAAGTATTAAATGATAATATTTATGTTTTTTCACCTAAAGGAGATATTTTTGAACTACCTAAGGGTTCCACTCCTATTGACTTTGCTTATCGTATTCATACCAGAATTGGAGAAACTATGGTAGGAGCGATTGTTAATAATAATATTGTTCCATTGGATTATGAATTAAAAGATAACGATATCGTAAAAATAAATACGAATAAAAATTCTCCAGGGCCATCTAAAGAATGGTTAAAAATAGCAAGAACTACTCAGGCAAAAAATAAAATAAGAAGTTTTTTCTCTAAAAGTGAGAAAGAAATATATATTGAACGTGGTAAAGAAGCATTAGAAAAAGAATTAAGAAAAAGAAAATTATCTTTTCAAGATTTCTTTACGGATGAAAATTTAAAAACAATTTTAGAAGATATCAAAGAGGATAGTATTGATGATTTATATTTAGTAGTAGGAAATAATAAATATAGTCCTAATTATATAGTCAATATTATTGAGAAAGAAGAAGAAGAGATAAATGATATTAAATTAAAACCAATTCCTAAAAATACAGATGCGGATATCATTGTAGAAGGAATTGATAATATTAAAGTTAATTTAGCTAACTGCTGTAATCCATTACCAGGAGATGAGATCATAGGATATATAACAAAAGGGAATGGTATAAGTATTCATCGTAAAACTTGTCCTAATGTATATAATTTAGAAGAGAGAATAGTTGATGTTAGTTGGAATAGTACCATTAATAATAAATATTTAGCTACCATTATGATCTATTCAAAACCATATGATAAAGCATTATTAGAAATCATGCAAAAAGCTACTATTAGTAATATAAGTATCGATAGTATGAAAACAATTAATAAAATAGATGATATATTATATGAATTAAATATATGGGTAAATAGTTTAGAACATTTGAACAATTTTATTCGTGATTTAAATAATTTAACATATATTGATAGTGTTATGAGGTTTATAAGATGAGAGTAGTAGTGCAAAGAGTAAAAGAAGCAAGTGTTAAAGTAGATGGAAAAATAGTAGGTAGTACGAAACAAGGACTTTTATTATTAGTAGGATTTACTCATGATGATACTTATGAAAAAATAGACTATATGGTAAATAAAGTTATAAACTTAAGAATTTTTGATGATAATAATGGTGTAATGAATTTAAGTAGTAAAGATATTAATGCGTCTATTTTGTCAGTTTCTCAATTTACTCTATATGGCGATGCTAGTAAAGGTAATCGTCCTAGTTATATTAAAGCTTTAAATGGAAATGAAGCGATTAGGCTATATGACTATTTTAATGACCAACTAAATAAAGTTATTCCTACGGAGACGGGTGTTTTTGGTGCTGAGATGGAAGTTAGTTTAATAAACGATGGACCTATTACAATACTTTTAGAAAAATAAGAGGGTGACATTTATGTTTAAAGATAAGTTAAATTTTAAATTACTCAATTTTTTGATCTTATTAGTTATCGTATATATTGCTATTAATACTAATAGTTGGTGGGGAAGTATTTTTGGTAAGATTATAACTATTATTTTACCGTTTGCTATTTCTTTCGCTATTGCGTATGCTTTATATCCTTTAGTAAGAAAATTACAAAATAAAGGAGTAAGAAAAAGTTTAGCAGTAACACTAGTTGTTGTCTTAGGATCATTTTTTATCTTTGGACTTGTTGCGGTTACTGTTCCACTAGTATATGATCAATTGATTACTTTATCTAGATTAATTGCTGAAGTAATGTCTGACTTATCGAATAAATTTGCTCTAGATTTAGGTGGTTTTGAAGACTCGGTCATGGGAATACTAAATGATATCATATCTGGTATTGGGAAGTATTTATCCAGTGGAACGATTAGTTTCGTAGGTAAATCAGTGGATTTCATTACTAAGTTTATTATTGTGTATATTGTATCCATTTACTTTTTAGCAGGAATGGATGAAATAAGAGCTAATGTTAAGAGAATGTTAAAGAGTAAAAGCAATAAAAGTTTTAGTTATGTGAAAGCGTTAGATAAAGATTTAGGTCAATATTTACAAGGATTAGTAATATTTATGGTAATTCAATTATTTGAGTATTGCTTCTTATTTTGGGTAGTAGGACATCCTAACTGGTTGTTATTAGGAATATTAGCTAGTGTTACTACAGTAGTACCTTATTTTGGAGGTTTAATTACTAATATTATTGCGGTTATCCTAGCTAGTGTAGTATCAACTCCTGTATTTATTGCTACTTTAGTTATATGTATCATCTGTCCTAATTTAGATAGTTATGTAATTTCACCTCGTGTATATGGTAAGACTAATAATATAAGTCCTCTTTGGACGATATTTGCGGTTTTTGTCGGTGGAGTTTTATTAGGATTTATAGGAATTCTAATTGCATTACCAGCATATATAATTATTAGAAGAACTTATCACTTTTATAAAGAAGATATTAAAGATAAAATTGATGATATAAAAGTAAGTAAAAGAACAAAACGAAGTTAAGTAACCTTATGGTTACTCAGACTGTTGACAAATATATTTTGTTAATAGTCTTTTATTTTGTCAAAAAATATTATATAATTAACTTGTAAGGTTGCTTATTGTTTTACCGAATTATAAGCTTACATAACCTTACTTTTTTATTGGAATAATGATATAATATGTATAGGTAAAACAATAAGAAAGTAAGTGATAAATATGTCAATGACTAAACAAAATTATAAAAATGATTGTATGATAATGAATACATTAGAAGAGCTTGTACCACAAGAACACTTGGTAAGAAAATTAGATAATTGTATAGATTTGAGATTTATTGAAGAAATAGTAAAAGATCTATATAGCGAGATTGGAAGACCAAGTATATCGCCAGTGGTACTTTTTAAATTGATCTTTATAAATATAATATTCGGGATAAATTCGATGAGAAGGACATGTGAAGAATGTAAAGTAAATATAGCCTATCGATGGTTTTTAGG
>CALVYX010000007.1 GCA_944372315.1 uncultured Bacilli bacterium | reverse complement strand
CACAATATTTACCAGTTAACTCATTCATCGTAGCATCTTCATTCATAATTACAATTCTCTCTAAATTATGACGTTCTCCTACTTCAAAGTCATTAGGGTCATGAGCTGGAGTAATCTTAACTACACCAGTACCAAAAGTAGGATCCGCATGAATATCCCCTATAACTGGAATTTTTTTATTCACAACAGGCAAAATAACATTTTTACCAATTAAATTCTTATATCTTTCGTCATCCGGATGAACCGCAACAGCAACATCGCCAAATAGTGTTTCTGGTCTAGTAGTAGCAACCTCTAAATAATTATCTTCTCCATCTATATAATATTTTAAATGATAAAATGCTCCTTTATCCTCTTTATAGATAACTTCTTCATTGGATAAGGCTGTTTTTGCTACTGGATCCCAGTTAATGATTTTCTCTCCTCGATAAATTAATCCCTCACGATAAAGATTGACAAAGACTTTAGTTACTGCCTTATTTAATCCTTCATCTAGAGTGAATCTTTCTTTAGAATAATCTACACTAACTCCTAGTTTAGCCCATTGCTTGTGAATGTTATCTTTATGTTCATAGGTCCAATCCCAACATTCTTCTAAAAACTTTTCACGTCCAATTTCATATTTATCAATACCTTTTCTTTTTAAACGATTTACAACTTTAGCTTCTGTTGCAATAGCGGCATGATCCATTCCTGGTAACCAAAGTGTATCATAACCATCCATTCTTTTATATCGTACAATTACATCTTGAATACTTCCATTTAATGCATGTCCTAAATGTAAGTTACCTGTTACGTTAGGAGGTGGTATAACTACACAAAAAGGCTTTTTGGATAAATCATTACCTGATGCAAAATATCCTTTTTCTTTCCAAGTGTTATATTTATTTTTTTCTACTTCTTTATGATCATATTTTTTATCTAACATCATTACACCTCTAATTTCTTTAATAATTTTTCTTTAATTTCCTTAAATATAGCTTCGTTATCCTTACTTACTTCAATACTATTTAAAAAATTACTATAATAACCTTTCTTCTTTAGTATCTGGATACTTTCTTTATAATTAAAATCAAAAATGAAAGCCATCACACATAAAAGAGAATCTGATTTATTTTTTATATCATTAAGAAGAATCGAATGTTCTCTTTTCAATTCCTCTACTACTTTTATACTAGGAATTAATTTCATTTCATTATGATAATATTTAGTGCGGACTCGGAAAATATCGATTTTATCACTATCTCTTATAATGTTAGCAAATAATTTTTCACGATCATTTACTGAATCTAAGATCTTATATTTATTATGATTTCTTACTGCTTTTTTAATAATTTCATCATACTTATCCTCTTGAATAAAACGTCTAATTAATCCTTCTTCAAATAATAACCTTACACCATTATCAGCATGATCTACCACTTTATCTTTAAAACTATTCGTAGTAGCCACTTGTTCAAATCTACCAATATCATGAAGATATCCTATTAACTTAGCAAGATCTTTATCTTCCTCACTTAATCCTAAAGCTTCTGCTACCTCATAACAAATATTAGCTACTTCTAAAGTATGATAATACTTCAAACTAATTTTTTCATCATCAAAATTAAAGTTTGATACATACTTTTTAAATTCACTATCTATTAAATTAAAGTCCATTATAATCCCTCCAATAAAAAAGTCCTTATATAATAATATATAAGGACGAAAGAACCGCGGTACCACCCTACTTTATATCTAGTAAAGATATACTCTTAAATATTTAACGCATATATACGTGATAACTTACTATAATTTCAGAAATCCAACTCCACTGCTACCTTCAATAATAATTGTTTATCGTTTGCACCAACCACGATTTCTCTATAAAACAATTCCTTATTTACTCCTCAGTATCGCCGTTTTTATGTATATGATTATATTCCAAATCTAAAATTTTGTAAATACTATTTTAATTTTAATCTAAATGGTGAATCTTTAGTACCATCACCACTAGCAATTGCCACATTATTTTTTAAATACATTACTGGTTTCACAGAAACTGAACTAGTTATACTAGCAGTAGTTGCACTATTCGTAGTAACAATATTCATATTAGAAGTATTAGTAGTTCCAGAATATGGATTTATTGTCCAAAAAGATCCTGTTTTTCCGCCTGTATATGCACTAAAAATATCACCTAAAGTGGGAAGGCCTACTTTACCTGTAGTATAATCAACACTACAATTATTATTATATTTTTCAAAATAATTGATTGCCTCATCACACCAAGATCCATTCACTTCTACTAATTGCTTATCAGTCCCTAAACTATTATTATACCATTCATTATTTAAATAATTATAAAGAGAAGAAGTAGAATATCTCTGCACAGAACTATCAAATACTCTAGATGGTAAATTATCAACCATAATAACTTTTGTTAATCCACTATACACATTAACTATTCTATACATAACGTTATTCAAATATAAGTATTCTCCACTGAATCTCGTATTTAATAAAGTATCAGGAGCTACATTAGTACTATTTCCTTCTAAAATATACGGGTTAGAACTTGTTCCATCTCCACTTAAAACATAATTATCAACTTTCATAGTAATGGCTGGTCTAATCGCATAGTAACTTTTATAATTATAAGCTCGTTCACTAGTAGATCCACCACGTGTAGCTAATCTTATCGTTGCAATTGAACTATTTTGTTTGTAATTAGAAGTTAACCATTCATAAGTGCTATCAAGAAAAGATCCCATTTTAGCTACATCATAACTATTTAAAAGTGCCACTTTTCTTTGTACCTTATTAGTACCATTAGGAGCACTACTAGGTAATCCAGTTGGAGAAGTATCCCAACTAGCATTCACTAAAAATTTATCATGATCTTTTAATGTTGGCAAAAACACATTAGTAAGCCACTTATCAACCGTACTATTAGCATAAGTTAAATCCGTACTATTATTTCTAGGAATAGATGTAATAATATCCGTAGAAATTAATTTAACATAATCATCATTATAACTTACTATTCTCCACATTTTACCTGAATACCAAACATAATTGTTAGGGTTAGATCCTGTAATATAAGTATCAGATGTAGAAGTAGGACGTGAAAAATTACCACTACTTCCTACTCCATTAGAAATAAGTTTATTTTTTAATCCATCATCATCACGAGGGGTAAAAGCTACACAAGTACCATCCGTGATTTCTTCCTTCTTAAATGTCTCTTCACCTTTATCATTTACACAAGTAAGATTAATAGACACATCTAAATTACCTTTATTATTATTCAGTCTTACTTTACCACTACAAGTGATGTCGCTATGATTAAACTTTTTAATATATCCATCATTAATTAACTCCTCAAGGGTTACTTCAACACAACCAGTATCATTACTGCCACCTAAATCATCCACTTGATAATCAGCATAACTAGTAGCACCGGCTTCAATAATAGTTAAATAATTATTATAATCCTTCTCATCATTACTAGTTAATAATCTAGAAACTGCAGGAATTACTACAATTAAAATTAATCCAATTATCACTAATACAGCTAATAATTCAATTAAAGAAAATCCCTTTTTATTTCTCATGTTATCACCCTTATTTTACAATAGTAATTATAACATTATAAAATAATTCTAGCAATAATTTTCATAAATATAAAAAGCTGTTCGACAAAATTAATTTGGTCAAACAGCTTATAATTCATGAATAATAAACTAACTAAATATCTCTAACGCATCACCAAGTTCACTTGTAATAGAACTCATTACTAAA
>CALVYX010000006.1 GCA_944372315.1 uncultured Bacilli bacterium | reverse complement strand
CTTCTATCTGCACAAAATCCACTTTCCGTGTCTATTTTGGAATTGTATGGTAATATATTTTTTTCATACCATTCATCTACTATTGATTTTATTACACTATCATTGATGTTATTATGTGTCTCTTCATAGGTGCTACTTCCTGGTATTCCATACATATATCCTACATAGGCATTATCATCAACATTATTATTAAACGCACTTACACCTATAAATGGGTCATCATTTAAATGAACTGGTGTTGTTCCAGCATAAATTAGTCGTAAACTTCCATTACCATTGATCCTTATGATTCGCCAATACATGTCTTTTCCTGCTCTACTTATTAATCTACAATTATTATAAACTTGATCACATTCTTCCTTTGTTAAAAATTCTTTTGCATAGTCTATAGAATTCGCATCATAGTTAGTTCCGAAATATACATCAGGTGTATCTTCACTCCATTTGCCAAATTTTACCCAGTTATCCGTTGGTGCTCCGGCATAATAATAAGTAGTTCCATCATTATCTTTTGTCTCATAAACAATTCCGGTTGTATCACTTTCTAGAGGTTGAGTAAAATCATCCCGTATATCAATTGTTTTAGTAGCAAGTAATTCTTCGATATTGGTTGGAGTATCAAAATACAAATAACACTTTGTTCCTTTTATTGTCATTGGGCTTATAGCTAATGTTTTTGATGTTGTATCATATGTAATGTTTATACTTGTATATTCTTCTTTATCTACTGTACAATAGCTTTCTTCTTCATTAAATATATATCCTGAATCAGGTATAGTATCCGTTTTTTCATATCCATTATCTGTATTAACATAAATAGATACTATATTTACATCAGCTGCACTATAATTAACTACCCCGTTAGCTAGTGGCACACTCTTTGTTACTTTATACTTTGCATGAGTAAACCGTAATACTACAGCACTTATTATTAGTACTATTACTACTCCTATCATGATATTTCTTTTTATGTGACTCTTCTTTAATACTTCAAACTCCATAACATTCATCCTTTCGTGAAGTATAACTTCATTTTATTTAGTTAATAATAAAGTTATAATTTATATAACCTATTTTAGCTTATATAAATAATTTGACCCATTTTAGATTAAATGCCAATACTCTAAATTAGATTATGATAAATTTATTTCACAAGGAATGATTATATATGAATAGACTAAGAGATTTAAGAGAAGATAAAGATTTATTGCAAAAAGATATTGCTAAAATCTTAAATATGTCTCAAACTGGTTATTCTAAATATGAAGTAGAAACAAATGATATTCCAACTGAAATATTAAAAAAACTTGCATCATATTATAATACAAGTATTGATTATTTGCTTTGTTTAACAGATGAGAGAAAGCCTTATCCTAAAAGTATTTTAAATGATAAAAAATAATGGTTATTTACCACTATTTTTTTTAATATTACATTTTCTCTTTATAATATTTTCTTCTTTATAATAATTATTTATTCTATCTAAATTAAGTCCATATTCATTAAGTAAACCATATTTTAAATAATCTAAATAATTACCAGTATCCGTAAAACCCATTTTATAATAATCTTCTTTATTCATATTATCACCATTTATAGTATGGATAAATAAAGATTTTCTATTCAGTAGCAAGAGTTATTTCTAATGTTTTTGTTAAGTCAATTATTTCTCCTACTGGTAAATTAAATTCTTTTACAACTCCATAACCACTAAAACTATAAGATAAACCTATTAAATTACAAAAATTCATAACTTCACTACTACTCCATCCTGTTATATCAGGCATTGTAAATTCATTATTATTCGTTAATAAAAATACTTTACTACCCACTAGTACTTTGGTATTTTTTAGGGGATATTGATTTATTATGACATCTCCTTTGCCTAGACGAATAACTTTTAAATTTAGTTTTTCTAATTGTTCTATAGTAGTATCAACATTACTACTTATATAGTTACTTAAAGTTATAATTTTTGATAAATCTAGGTCTGATTCTGTATTAGTAATATTAGCGTAATTAGCTATACTTTCTATAGCATCAGTTAAAATGCTTGCTACAGCTGATGCTCCCCCATCTATTTGTTTGGCAGATATATATATAATATATTCTGGATTATCATAAGGAAATATTCCGGCAAAAGAACGTATATAGTTAGTTGAGCCTGTTAAATATCCACCAGTTGGGCTTGCTATTTGGGCTGTACCTGTTTTTCCAGCAATATCTACGTTTTTAGGTTGCCATATGGTTGATAATCCATTATATACAACATCATGCATTAACTCATATACTTTATCTACTGCTTTACTTGATACCTTTTTACCTAATTCAGTTTTACCTCCTTGATAAGTAACATTCCCATTTTCATCAACAATTTTATCAACGATATATGGCTTTAACATTACCCCATCATTAGTTAAAACACTTAGAGCTTGGAGAGTTTGAATAGGTGTTGTAGTAATTCCTTGTCCGAAAGATGCAGTAGCAATTTCTGATTCATAAGTAAGTCTTAGAATTCCCGTTTCTTCTCCAGGAAGTTCAATACCTGTTTTAGCGCCAAAGCCAAGAGATTCATAAAATCTTTTTAATAATCCTTTTTCTTTTTCTTCTAATTTTAAAGCAAGATTTGTTGCTCCAACATTTGATGAATAAGCAAAACCTGTATCATAGTTTATTTTACCCCATCCAGCATTATTAAAGTCGTAAATTTTAGCACCAGCAACTTCAATAGAACCTGACATAAACTCTTCTTCGCCGTCATATACGTCATGATCAATGGCATCGAGCCAAGAAAATATGTTCATTGTACTTCCGGGTTCATAAGTGTACCCTACTTAAGGATGAGCAGACTTAGTAA
>CALVYX010000005.1 GCA_944372315.1 uncultured Bacilli bacterium | reverse complement strand
ATTGGCAAGTAGAGTTTAGCGATATAAGAACAGTATCTCTAAAAGGAGGAGCCACGAATAAAGTAACACCAACAGTAAGTAAGACCACAGCAAACTTTGAAGTAGATTTAGTGCAACCAGGGGATGAAGTAACCTATGAGATAGATATTACTAACTATGGTGATATTGAAGCAGAAGTAAAAGGAGCAACTTATACTGGAACAGGAAGTGATGCTATTTATGTAAGATTTGATGGAATAAGGAAAGGAACAAGGATAGCAAGTTGTGAGGGACAAAGCATCTGTCCTAAAGTAACAGTAACAGTAAAAGTAGGATATGATGCAAGTGTAACAAGTGATCCAGAAGAGAAGACTAAAGATATTAGTATTACGTTAGATATAGGACAATATGTATCAAGTAATCCAACACCAGATGGAGAATTATTACCAGAATTAGGATACCCAACATTAGTTGAGCAGATATTAAAAGATAATGAGGTTCAATCAGATGCAAGTATAGATTTTAGTAAAACAAGTGCAGAAGATGGAACGAAGGGATTATATTATACAAGTACAAATACAGAAGACAATAAAACAGTATACTATTATAGGGGAGCAGTAGAGAATAATTATGTAAGTTTTGCAGGATTTTATTGGAGAATTATAAGAATTAATGAAGATGGATCAGTAAGATTAATTTATCAAGGGGAAACTGTGCATGCAACAGGAGATGCTGCAACAATAGGAAGTAGTGCATTTAATGATAATAAATCGGATAACGCTTATGCGGGATATATGCATGGAGCAACAGGAACATCAACATATGCAGAAACTCATGCTAATGTTAATGATAGTACAGTTAAGACAGTATTAGATACATGGTATGGAAACAATTTAATAAGTTATGCTTCTTATTTAGCAGACACAGGATTCTGTGGAGACAGAAGTGTAGCAAGCGAAGCAGGATTGTGGGCTCCTGCTGATACAGCTTTAGGATATGGAACAAATTGTACATATTATGGGGCATATAGCAGATTTTCACTTCCATATCAAATATCAGAACCACAATTTAGTTGTCCACAAAGTAATGATTTATATACGACTGATAGTAGTAATAAAGGGAATAAAGCATTAGATTATCCAATAGGATTAATAACAGCCGATGAAGTAGCTTATGCTGGTGGTGTAGCTGAAGTAAGTAATAGCAATTATTATTTATATACAGGAGGCGCTTATTGGACAATGTCTCCCCATAGTTTCTATTCCTCTGCCGGTGAGTTGATTGTCTATCTGGAGGGTCAGTTGTTAGGAGGTTTAAATGTGAACGTCAGTTCTGTTGGGATCCGTCCGTCTGTCAATCTGAAATCTGGAATAGAGATCACGGGAGGAGATGGTACATCTAGTAATCCATATGTTATTACAAAATAAAGAGATTTATATAATCTCTTTTTTAATAATTTGGTAGTTTCTATCCAATTAAAAACATGTTATAATGTAATAAAATAGAAAGGGTGTTATTTATGTACGATTTGGGTGAGCAATTTCATATTAATTTGGATAAATTAAAAACTAATAGTAAATCTATTGTACAAGGGAATAAATATCGTATTTCTGTTTTAACTGAACGTTTAGTACGTCTTGAATATAATAAGGAAGGAAAATTTAATGATTTAGCTACAGAACTTGTTGTATCAAGAGATTTTGATACTCCACCTTTTCAACTAAGACAAGATAATGCATTTTTAGAAATAACAACTAGATATTTCAAATTAGAATATACTAAAGAATCTAATTATAAAGGTACGGCAGTTAATCCAATGAAGAATTTAAAAATAACATTAAATGGTACAGAACAGATTTGGTATTATGGTCACCCAGAAGTTAGAAATTATTTTGGTTCTAATAATAGTCTAGAAGCCAATCCTAGTAATGTTAAAAATAGAGGATTGTATTCATTAGAAGGTTTTGTTAGTTTTGATGATAGTAATACTTTAAGGCTAGATGCTAATGGTACTATTACCAATCCTAATAGTGATAGCATTGATATGTATGTATTTATATATGGTAAAGACTTTGGATTAGCTATGCAAGATTATTTTAAATTAACAGGGATGCCATCCTTTATTCCAAGGTATGCACTTGGAAATTGGTGGTGTCGTGATAAGCCTTATTCTTTTGAAGATATAGAAATGTTGGTAAATAAATTTGATTCTATTGATGTACCATTATCAGTAATTTTATTAGATAAAGATTGGCATAAAAGAGATGTATATAATAAAAAAATAACAAGTAGTGGATTTTCATTTAATAAAGATTTATTTCCTGATCCTATTAACACGATCAGAGTTTTACACGACAAAGGAATAAAGGTGGGACTATCTGTTGATCCAAGTGAAGGTATTTATCCTTTCGAAGATTATTATCAGACTGCATGTCAATATTTAGGTACAACGGCTGGAACTATTATAAAATTTGATCCGTTAAATCCTAGATTTTTAGACGTTTATTTTAAAGTTTTCATTCATCCTTTAGAAGGAATGGGAGTAGACTTTTTTTGGAACGATTATAGTAATTTAAAGGATTTAACTACTTTATGGGTATTAAATCATTATCATTATTTAGATTCTGGAAGAACTCAAACAAGACGTAATATGTTATTATCAAGAAATGCTTTAGTAGCAGCTCATAGATATCCAGTCCTTTATTCGGGCAAGACTACGGTTAGTTGGGATAACTTTAAATTAATTCCATTCTTTAATTTATCAGCATCTAATATTGGAGTATGTTGGTGGAGTCATGACATAGGTGGCTTTAGCGGAGGAATAGAAGAATCTGAGTTGTATATAAGATCTGTTCAATTAGGTATTTTTAGTCCTATTTTAAGATTTCATTCAGCAAACGGTAAATACTATAAACGTGCACCTTGGTTATGGGATAAAAAGACGTATGAAATAGTGAATGATTATTTAAGATTACGTCATAAATTAATTCCATATTTATATACGGAAGCATATAAGTATTCAACCTATGGAACCATGGTTTTTCAACCACTATATTATATCATTCCTAAAGTATATGACGATTTATTGTATCGTAATGAATACTTTTATGGAAGTGAACTCTTAGTAGCACCTATTATTAATAAAAAAGATCCTATTATGAATCGTACTATTCATAGATTTTATTTACCTGATGGTATATGGTATGATTTCTTTACTGGTAAAAAATTTGTTGGTAATAAAAAATATGTAGCATTCTACAAAGAAGAAGATTATCCGGTTTTTGCTAGAAAGGGTTCTATTATACCAATGTCATTAAAGAGTAATTATAATAATACAACCAATCCAACAGATTTAGAAATTCAAGTTTTCCCTGGGAACAATAATACTTATGAATTGTATGAAGATGATGGAATAAGTCAAGCTTACAAACAAGGAAATCATTTTAAAACGATCATTGATTATAATTATTTACCTAATAATTATACTTTAATTATTAGAAGTGATGTTGGTAATAAAAGAGGAATTGTTCCAGAGACTAGAAATTATAAAATAAGATTTAGAAATACTAAAATGGCTGAAGATGTTATATGTCGCATCGATAATGAAGTAATAGAATATAATAGTTATATTGAAAATACTGATTTTATTGTTGAGGTTAATAATATTAATGTCTTTAGACAATTAACGATTAATTGTAAGGGTAGTGATATTGAAATCGATGCCGTTAGATTAGTAAATGAAGATATCGATGCAATTTTATCAGATTTACAAATTGAGACAGTATTGAAAGAAAAAATATCTGATGCAATTTTTAGTAATAATACAATAAAAGAAAAGAGAATTGCTGTTCGTAAACTAAAACGTGATGGATTAGATAAATCTTTTGTAAAATTATTTTTAAATCTACTTGAATATATTGAACAAATTTAATATACTATATAATATATTTTAATTACTTGGGAAAGTAGTAGTAAAACTAATTATTGAAAGAGAATTAGTGGTAGGTGGAAACTATAATAATTGTTTTATGAACTTGTTCTCATTATAAGTAATCGCAGACGTTTGCGTTAACAACATTAAGTGCATAGATTAATCTATGAATTAAGGTGGTACCACGTGTTTTTAGCGTCCTTATGTAAGGATGCTTTTTTTATTGAAAGGAGTATTTATGATTTGGTCGATAATTACAGTAGCTGTTACATATTTAATATATTATATCTTTATTATTAGAAAGTATGATGCTCAAGGAAATAGGATTGTTAAGCAAAAGAAAAAAGGTAAGAAAAAGAAAAAAGAATATGATATGGCTAAATATCCTGCTGAAGTAGAGTTATTTATCTATCGTTATAAAGTAGATCTAAAGAAAATTAATTTTAGAGGAATGTTAAAACTCTTAGGTTTTGTTTGTAGTTTAGATATTGCTTTTATTGTAACGGTGATAAGTTTTATTAATACTGATAATGTGTATATTTTATTAGGGGTGGGAGCACTCTTAGTGATACCTGTTATATTGATTAGTTTTTCACTATTAGGAAGATATTTTAAGAAGAAAGGATTGACAAAAAATGCGTAATATTAATGAAATAGAAAAGAAATGGCAAAATTATTGGGAGAAGAATAAAAGTTTTAAAGCTGAAACGGGAAGTAGTAAAGAGTCTTACTATATATTAGTAGAATTCCCTTATCCATCAGGGCAAGGTCTACATGTAGGGCATGTTAGAAGTTATACTGCTCAAGATGCTATGGCTAGAATGATGAGAATGCAAGGAAAAAATGTATTATTTCCAATGGGATGGGATGCTTTTGGAGCGCCAGCAGAACAATATGCTATCAAGAATCACATTCATCCAAAAGAAGCAGTGGCGGAAAATATTAAAACCTTTAAAAGACAAATGCAAACATTAGGTTTTTCGTTTGATTGGGATAGAGAATTTTCAACTACAGATCCAGAATACTATAAATGGACTCAATGGCAATTCTTACAATTTTATAAACATGGTATGGCGTATAAAGATACTGTGCCAGTAAATTGGTGTCCAACTTGTAAGAGTGTATTATCTAATGAAGACTCTGCAGGTGGAGTTTGTGAGCGATGTGGTTCCCAAGTGGTACAAAAAGAAAAATCACAATGGATGCTTAGAATGAGCGATTATGCTGAAGACTTATTAAAAGGATTAGATGATACTAATTTTGCAGAAAAAGTAAAACTAGGACAAATCAATTGGATAGGTAAATCCATAGGTGCAGAAGTTGATTTTAAGGTAGATGGATGTAATGAAAAGTTTACTGTATTTACCACTAGATGCGATACCTTGTTTGGAGCAACTTACTGTGTTTTAGCACCAGAACATAAATTAGTAGATAAAATAACTACCGAAGAGCATAAAAAAGAAGTAGAAGAATATAAGCATGCTTGTACTTTAAAAAATGATATGGAAAGAACGGAATTAAACAAAGAAAAAACAGGAGTATTTACAGGAGCTTATGCAATTAATCCTGTTAATAACAAAAAGATTCCTATCTATATTAGTGATTATGTTTTAGCAAGTTATGGAACAGGAGCCATTATGGCTGTACCTGCTCATGATGATCGTGATTATGAATTTGCTAAGAAATTTAATATAGAAATTATTCCTGTATTAGAAGGCGGAGATATTTCAAAAGAACCATTTGTAGGTGATGGATTACATATTAATTCTGGTTTCTTAGATGGATTAAATAAAGAAGACGCAATCAATAAAATGATTGAGTTCTTGGAGAAAAATAAATTAGGAACTAAAAAAGTAAATTATAAAATGCGTGATTGGATTTTCTCAAGACAAAGATTTTGGGGAGAGCCAATTCCAATGATTTATTGCGAAAAATGTGGATGGTTGCCAATGAACGAAGAAGATTTACCATTATTACTTCCAGATGTTGCAGAATATGAACCAACGGATAATGGAGAAAGTCCTCTTGCTAAAATTACGGATTGGGTTAATACTACTTGTCCTAAATGTGGTGGAAAAGCAAGAAGAGAGACGGATACTATGCCAAACTGGGCTGGGTCTAGCTGGTATTTCTTGAGATTTATGGATGCGCACAACGATAAAGAATTTGCATCCATGGACGCTATGAAATATTGGAGAAGAGTAGATTGGTACAATGGTGGAATGGAACATACGGCAAGGCACTTACTTTATGCAAGATTTTGGGTACAATTTTTATATAATATTGGATTAGTTCCTAGTAAAGAAATGATTTGGACTAGAGTAAGTCATGGAATGGTATTAGGATCTGACAATCAAAAAATGAGTAAATCCAAAGGTAATGTTATAAATCCAGACGATATTGTTAAAGAATATGGTGCAGATACTTTAAGAACTTATGAAATGTTTATGGGAGACTATCAAATGGATTGTCCATGGAGTACTGAATCATTAAAAGGATGTAAAAGGTTCATTGATAAAGTAATTCGTCTAAAAGATAAAGTAGTTGATGGAGAAGAATATTCTACTGACTTAGAAGTAATCATTAATAAAAGTATTAAAAAGGTACAAAACGATTTGTGTTCTATGGGATTTAATACAGCAATTTCTACTTTAATGATTTTAGCTAATAAATATGATGAAAAAGATCATATTACGAAAAAAGATTATAAGTTATTATTAACGCTTTTAAACCCAATTGCACCTCATATCACGGAAGAGTTAAATGAAGAATTAGGTTATAGTCCAATTTGTGAATCTTCTTGGCCTATCTATGATGAAGTTAAAACAATCGATGAGGAAAAAGAAATAGGAGTACAAGTAAATGGAAAAGTACGTGCTACTATTAAAGTAAATATTAATGATAGTGAAGAAATTATTAAAGAGAAAGCATTAAAAGAAGAAAACGTTATTAGACATATTGACGGAAAAGAGATAGTAAAATTTATAATAATTAAAGGAAAAATTATAAATATTGTAGTGAAATAACATTTTTCGACACTTAACTTTAATATAATTACTTTGGTGATAATATGAAAGTTAAAGTGTTTGATGAAATGCATGAAAAAGATTTGGAATCAAGTGTTAATGATTTTTTAGAAGAAATAGGGGACAATTTTATTGATATAAAATATCAAGTATCTATTTCAATGTTTAGTGAAGAACAAATTTATTGTTTTTCTGCAATGATTTTATATAAAAAATAATACTCTTTATAAATTGGGTAAAGAGTATTTTTTAATTATTAAATTTAATGTAGTAATTTCTAATATTGAATTGTGATATTTTAATGAAATAATATAATGGTTCATTGATTTGTTATTAAAACAAAGGTATAATTGTCATGTTATCAAGGAATAAGAATATTATATAGCCCAAGGAGGGGAATATGTTAAGTTTAAATAAAATAAATAAGAGTTATAAAACAGGTGATTTTGTTCAACAAGCTTTAAAAGATGTTACGCTAGATTTTAGAAAAAATGAGTTTGTTGCTATTCTAGGTCCCAGTGGAAGTGGTAAGACTACATTATTGAATATCATAGGTGGTTTAGATCGTTATGATAGTGGAGATTTAATTATCAATAATAAATCTACTAAAAAATTTAAATCCACTGAATGGGATGCTTATCGTAATAATTGTATTGGTTTTATTTTTCAAAACTATAATCTTATTAGTCATATTTCTATTTTAGATAATGTGGAAATGGGAATGACTTTAAGTGGAGTTTCTGCATCTAAAAGAAAAAAGAAGGCTTTAGAGGTATTAGATAGAGTTGGACTAAAGGAACACGCTCATAAAAAACCTAATCAATTATCTGGTGGACAAATGCAGCGAGTTGCTATAGCAAGAGCCTTGGCAAATGACCCTGATATTATTCTAGCAGATGAACCAACAGGAGCATTAGATTCTAATACTAGTGTTCAAATAATGGATTTAATAAAGGAAATAGCTGAAGATAAATTAGTAATCATGGTTACTCATAATGCGGATTTAGCTAATAAGTATGCTAATCGTATTGTTGAATTTAAAGATGGAGAATTAACAAGTGATAGTAATCCAATAAAAAAGGAAGAAAAATTAAAAGAAAAATATAAAATTAAAAAAACAGCAATGAGTTTTTTAACCGCTTTAAAATTATCTTTCAATAATATTAGAACTAAAAAAGGAAGAACTCTTTTAACAGCTTTTGCTTCTAGTATTGGTATTATAGGGATTGCTTTAATACTATCTTTATCTAATGGATTTGATATAGAAATAGATAAATTTGAACGTGATGCACTATTATCTATGCCTATTATGATATCTGAAGAGGCCATGGAATTAAGTGAAGAGAAAATGCTAGAACTTAGTAATCAGATGGCAGACGATGATAAGAAAGAGTATACAGATGAGAATTTAGTTTATTCTCAAAAGCCTATTACAGAGCAAATGTTTCATACTAATATATTAAATCAAGATTATATTGATTATATTGAAAATATTGAAGGCGATCTATTATCTGGAATTTCTTATACTCGTGCTACTAGTTTAAATATTATTACAAAACAAAACGATACTTATAAACCATTTAATATATCTCAAATGGAATTTACTAGTATGCCTAAAAATTTAAATAGTGATTCAGAAAATTATTATATCAATGACAGTTATGATTTATTGACTGGTAAGATTCCTACAGAAAAAAATGAATTATTACTTGTTGTAGATAGTAAAAATAGGATCAGTGAAGAAATATTAACATCTTTGGGATTAGATGTTAGTGAGGAATCTGTTTCTTTTGATGATGTAATTGGTACGGAGTTGAAATTAGTATTTAATGACGAATACTACAAACAAATTGGTAACTATTTTACTCTTAATACTGATTTTGCTTCTTTGTATCATTCTGATAATGCATTAACTTTAAAAATAGTAGGTATCATTCGTGGTAAAGAAGATAAAACATTATTGTCTTCTACTTCTGGGCTTTGGTATACCAATGAGTTAGTTGAGTATGTGGTATCTCAAAATATAAATTCTAATATTGTAAAGATGCAAAAATCTGTAGATTATAATGTTTTAACAGGAGAAAAGTTTGATAATAATGAAGAAGGAGAAAAAACAAAGACAACATTAATTGCAACTTTAGGTGGAGATAGTATTCCTTTGATTATTAATTTATATCCAGTAGATTTTAATGCAAAAGAAGAGATACTAAATTATTTAGATGATTATAACAAAGATAAAGAGTTAGAAGATCAAATTTTATATACTGATTTGGGAGATATAATTTCTAGTTTATCTAGTTCTATTATGGATGCCATTACTATTGTTTTAATAGCATTTTCTGCTATATCTTTAGTTGTATCATCTATTATGATTGGAATTATTACCTATATATCAGTATTAGAACGAACTAAAGAAATAGGTGTTTTAAGAGCATTAGGTGCAAGACGAAAAGATATAACAAGAGTATTCAATGCTGAAACGTTTATTATAGGAATATGCTCTGGATTGATTGGAATATTCATTGGATGGTTATTAACGTTCCCAGCTAATATTATTATTGAGAATTTAACAGAATTACCAAATGTGGCTAAATTAAATCCATTGCATGCTTTAATTTTAATTGTTGTAAGTATGATTTTAACTATGATTGGTGGATTTATACCTTCCAAGATGGCCGCTAAAAAAGATCCAGTCGAAGCATTAAGAACAGAATAAATATATGTCAAAAGAACAATAATTTATTGTTCTTTTGTTTATTAATGATTTTTTTGTGTTATTATATTTATAGATAAGAAAGACGTGATTAGATGAAATTGAGAAAAAATACGTTTATGCAAGGAGCATTTATTGCTTCTATGGGAATTGTAATAAGTAAGATTTTAGGAATTATTTATGTAATTCCTTTTTATGCTATCATTGGTGAACAAGGTGGAGCATTATATGGATATGCTTATAATATATATTCAATTTTCTTAAGTCTTTCTACTGCTGGAGTACCTTTGGCAGTAAGTAAGATTATAAGTGAATATAATGCATTAGGATATTATAAAGAAAAAGAGAAAGCTTTTAAAATAGCCAAAAGATTATTAAGTGCTATTGGAATTGTATGCTTTTTAGTATTGTTTATTTTCGCTCCTGTGGTAGCGGATCTTATAATAGGAACTGTAGAAGGAGGAAATACTCTATCTGATGTAGTATTTGTAATACGAGTAATATCATTTTCTATTTTAGTTGTTCCTATACTTAGTGTTTATAGGGGATATTTACAAGGGCATAAATATATAACCCCTACTTCTGCAAGTCAGATTTTAGAACAAATAGTTAGAGTGCTTATTATTATCATTGGAAGTTATTTGACTTTAAAGGTATTTAATTTAAGTTTAGCAAGTGCCGTTGGAGTAGCATTATTTGGTGCAACAGCTGGAGCTATATGTTCATATTTATATTTGGTAGCAAAAGTATTTAAACATAGGAAAGAATTACGTGCTGATTTAAATAAAGAAGAGACAATGTCAATTACTGTTAAAGATATTATTTTAAAGATATTGTTATATTCATTCCCATTTGTTTTTGGAGATGTCTTTAAATCTTTATATAATTCAGTAGATACTTTCTTATTAATTCGAACTTTAGTAAACGGATTAGGTTTTGCTGCTACTGATGCTGAATCCGTTATGAGTGTTATTTCAACTTGGGGAAATAAATTAAATATGATTGTTATGGCAGTAGGAACAGGATTTATGGTAAGTATTATTCCTAATATTACTTATAGTTTAGTAAAAAAAGATTATCATGATATTAAATTAAAAATAAATAAAACATTTAAGATTATAGTTTGTATTACTTTACCTATGGTAGTGGGATTAAGTTTTTTAGCAGAACCAGTATGGAATGTTTTCTATGGATATAGTAAATACGGACCAAGTGTATTTAGTTTTTCTATTTTCATAGCATTTGTAAGTGTAATTGTAACTTTATGTACAACTATTTTATTAACATTAAAGGATTATAAAGTATTATTTACTAATTTAATTATTGGTTTGTTAATCAATGCTACTTTAGATATACCATTGATATATTTATTTAATTATTTAGGATTACCTCCATATTATGGAGCAATCGCTGCTACTATACTTGGTAACACTGTATCCTTTGTTATTGTAATTATTTTCTTATATAAAAAATATAATATTGATTTCTTTAAATCATATAAAACATTTGGTTTTATATTACTAGGAATTATAACAATGGTATTAAGTTTAAGTTTATTAAAAATAATTGTTCCATTTACATCGAGTAGAATAGGTTCAGTATTTACTATTGCGCTATATGCAATAATAGGAGCTAGTATTTATTTCTTTATTATTTATAAGAGCAAAGTAATTTATGATATATTTGGAAATAATATTTTTGAGGTAGTAAAAAGAAAATTAAAAATAGGAAAGAATAGTACAACAAAAAAAGAATCTACTAATTAGATTCTTTTTATATTATATAGTTTTCGTTGTCATAGGAAGATGCAAATTCAGCTTGTGTACTAGTTGGAGCAAATGTACTTGGTCTATTACCAAATTCTAATCTTCTTACTCTTCGTTCTAGTCTATTTATTTCTCTTTCTATATTGCTAATTCTATTATTTATATTTCTTATTTCATTAGTACAGTTGCATTGTTGCCTAGGAGGAAATCCTCCAGGACCAGGATTACCTGGGAAAAATCCAAATGGCGTATTTTGTTCGTTCATAATCAAATCTCCTTTACTTTTCGTATTATTATATGCATATATTCAATTTGATGTTATAATTAATTTGGTGATTTTATGCGACTTAGAAATGTCAAAAATAAAGAAGAAATATTAAATAGTTGCGATATTTTAATTAAAGAATTTAATAATATTAAAGGTAAATGGCAAAAAGAGTTTAATAACAATAATCCTATTTATATTGAAATAGGAATGGGAAAAGGTAAATTTATTATTGAGAATGCTATTAGATATCCTAATATTAATTTTGTAGGTATTGAAAAATATGATAGTGTTTTAGCAAGAGCTATTCAAAAAGTACCTAATGATATTAAAAATTTACGTTTTGTTAGGCTAGATGCTAAAAATATTAATGAAGTTTTTGATAAAGAGGTAGATCGAATTTACTTAAACTTTTCTGATCCTTGGCCTAAAGATAGACATGCAGCAAGAAGATTAACTAGTGCAACTTTTTTGAAAATGTATGATAGGGTCTTTAAAAATACTAAAGAAATTCATCAAAAAACGGATAATAGAAATTTATTTGAGTATTCAATTATTAGCTTAACAAAAAACGGTTATGTACTAGAAGATATTTCTCTAGATTTACATAATAGCAATAGAGAAAATATTATTACTAGTGAATATGAGGAAAAATTTGTCAAAAATAATAATACGATATACTATTTAGTCGCAAAAAAATAGTGTCCAATTTACAAAAAAAGTGATAAAATGATATTAAACAAACTAAATGTTTGTTATAATTAATATAGAGTAGGTGAATTATGAAAAGAGTCGTTCTTTTACTCTGTCTTGTTGTATTGTTAACAGGATGTGATATAAAACCGATTGACAATGATAATATAGATTCAATTATAGATAGTGTTTTAACAAAAGAAATTGAATTGTCTAATTCATATTTTGATGGATATAAATATTATTTACCACGAGGATTAAGATTAGCTGGAAAAAAAGATTATAATGCTAAACTGGTTAGTGGTAAAAATACATATTATTTATTTGTTGATGTAATAGCTTATTATAATAAAGTTGAAAAAGATTTTGAACCTAGTAATGGTTATTATTCTAAAGAGCTAAATTATAATGGTAAAAGAGGATATATTGAGATTACAGAAGTTGATGGTCTTTATTTTATAGAAATTATGTATAATTATGCTAAAATTGAAACTTTAGTAGAGGAAAGATATTTAAATAGTGCTATTGTTAATTCATGTTATATATTATCTTCTGTTCAATTTAATGACAAAGTGATAGAAACTTTAGTTGGAGAGAATGCTCTGGATTATAAAGAGACTATATTTGATATATTTGGACCACATAGAAATACTGATGAATTTTTACAATATGAAGAAGATTATCAATATAAAGGTGATATAGAAGATGAACCAACAACAAAAGATTCTGATATCTTAGAGACAGAAACAAACGAATAAGAGAGGTGTTACCGATGGGAGTATTTGATAAAATAAAAAACATATTTTTTGAGGAAGAATATGTCGAAGTAGAAGAAGAGGTTAAAAAGCCAAAAAAGGAATCTAAAAAAGAAGTAAAAAAAGAAAAAGTAACTGTAGCTAAAAAGATTGATTTACCAGAAATTAAAAAGGAACGTGAAGTAGAAGTACATACACGTAGAAATGTAGATATTGAACAAGATGAAATAGAAGAGGAAATCAAAGAAGAACCAAAAGTAGAAAATAAATTTAAGTTTCCTATGACTTTTGAGGAAGATGATTTTAAAGAAGAAGTGATAGTAGAAGAAAAACCAGTTCATGTAGTAAAAGAAGAACCTAAAAAGGAGGAACCTCCTAAATATATTTATGAAAATGAACGAGTACCTTTATATGAAGGAAGAGAAGAGAAAAAAGAAAAGCCAGTGTTTAAACCTACACCAATTATTTCACCAATATATGGGATTTTAGATAAGAATTATAAAAAAGAAGAAATAGTTACTAAAAAGCCAATAGTTTTATCTACTTCTACTTCTAAAAAAATTGATGTAGATACTGTTCGTGAAAAAGCATATGGTGATTTAGCTAGTGATATTACTGCTTCAATGCAAGAAGAAGAGAAAGTTGAAGAGAAAGACGATATTGATAAAGAAAAGGAAAATACTTTCTATGATTTAAATATTAGTTCTCCAGCAGTAGAAAAGGTAACAGTTGGGGATGCTGAGGAATATTTTAATGATTTAGGGTTAGAATATAATGTAGATTATAAAGATAGTAGTATTGAAAAAGCAACTGGTCGAAGGACTTCTAAATTGGACAAGCAACCAAGTGATGAAGATACATCACTTGAGAATAATTTGTTTGATTTAATTGAATCAATGTATGAGGATAAGGAGGAATAGTTGTGGAAATGTTAGGGGAAGTATTACCTATATTAGTTTACTTTTTAGGTTCTATTTTATTAGTGGTCCTAATAATATTAGGTATAAAACTAATTCAAACAGTTGATAGAGCTAATAGTATACTAGATGATTTAGAAGAAAAAGCTAAATCATTAAATGGATTCTTCAATGTTATTGATAGTTTTTCAAACACAATAGCTGTAGTTGGAGATAGAATCATTGACGGTTTTACCGGTTTAATTTCTAGTTTCTTTCATAAAAGGAAAAAGAAAAAAGAAGAAGAGGAGATGGATGAATATGAGTAAAGACAAAAAGAAAAAAGGTTGGGGTAAATTTTTAGCAGGTGCTGCAATTGGTGCAGGATTAGGGATATTATTTGCCCCTAAAAAAGGTAGTGAAACAAGACGTGAATTAAAAGAAAAACTAGATGAATTAGCTAACAAAGTAAAAGGTATCGATATGGATGATGTAAAAGAATCCATTGAACTTAAAATTGAAGAAATTAAAATGGAACTTGCTGATCTTGATAAAGAAAAGGTTTTGAAAATTGCTAAAGAAAAAGGGAATGCTTTAAAAAAGAAAAGTGAAGAACTAGTTAGTTTAGCTGTGGAAAAAGGAACTCCAGTTTTGCAAAAAGCAGCTGAAGAAGTAAGAGAAAAAACAATAATAGTTGTTAAAGAAGTACTAAATAAACTTGAAAAGAAAGATAAATAAGAGTTGTATAAACTCTTTTTTCATGTTAAAATGTTAGATATAAATGGCAATGAAGAATTATAGTAATTATCTATTAATAAATATAGAGAATTAGTGATAGGTGGAAACTAATATTAATAGAATGATGAAATACAAATTTGGAGTCATATAGGTTACGCTTTATAGTATTAGAGTGCATAGTGTTTGCTATGAATTAAGGTGGTACCACGAGAATTTCGTCCTTATATAAATAAGGACTTTTTTTATTTTAGGAGGAATATTATGGAACTTAATAAGTATATCGATCACACAAATTTAAAAGCTTATGCTACTAAAAAAGATATTGAGAAGTTATGTGATGAAGCTAAAAAATATAATTTTGCATCCGTATGTATCCATCCATATTATGTTAGTTATGCTAAGAAGTTATTAACTAATTCTAATGTAAAAGTATGTACTGTCATTGGATTCCCATTAGGGCAAAATACTACTTTGATAAAAAAAGAAGAGACAAAGGATGCTATTTATAATGGTGCGGATGAAATAGATATGGTTATTAATATTGCTGCTTTAAAGGATCGAGATTATGACTATGTTTGCAAAGAAATTAAGGCAATAAGAGAAGTAGCAAATAATAAAATAGTTAAAGTTATTATAGAGACTTGTTATTTAACTCAAGAAGAAATAGTGAAAATGACAGAAATATGTAATGAAATAGAGGGTGATTTTATAAAAACTTCTACTGGATTTGGTACAGAAGGTGCAAATTTAGAAGATATTGATATTATTAACAATTATAGAAGTAATTCATTACAAATGAAAGCTAGCGGTGGAATAAAGGATTATAATACTGCTTATGCTTTTATAAATAAGGGAGTAACTCGTATTGGTACTAGTAATGGAGTAAAGATAATGGAAGGTGATAAATAATGAAATTATATGATGATTTAATGTGGAGAGGACTAATTAAAGATATTTCTAGTCCAGAATTAGAAGAAAAATTAAATAATGAGAAATTAACTTTTTATTGGGGAACGGATCCTACGGCAGATAGTCTACATTTAGGACATTATTCTTCATTAATAACAGCAAAACGTTTAGCAAAATATGGACATCATCCTATTTTGTTAGTAGGTGGTGCTACAGGGTTAATTGGAGATCCTAGACCTACAGCAGAACGTGAAATCATAAGTAAAGATACAGTTTTAAAGAATTTAGAAGGAATCAGTAAACAAGTAAATGATATTTTTGAAGGTAAAGCAGAAGTAGTAAACAATTATGATTGGACAAGGGATGTTAGTTTCTTAGATTTCTTACGTGATGTTGGTAAATATATTAATGTTAATTATATGTTAGATAAAGATATTATTAGGAGAAGATTAGATACAGGAATCACGTTTGCAGAATTTGCTTATACTCTTATCCAAGGTAATGACTTCTTACATTTATTCAAAGAAAAGAATTGTATCCTTCAAGTAGAGGGTTCTGATCAATGGGGAAATATTACAACAGGAATTGATCTTATTAGAAAAAAGTTAGATAAGACGGCATACGGGTTTACTATGCCACTAATATTAGATAAATTTGGTAATAAATTTGGTAAAAGTGAAGGTAATGCTTTATGGTTAGATAAAAATAAAACTTCGTCTTATGAATTATATCAATATTTAATTAACACTGATGATGAGATGGTAATTCATTATTTAAAGGTATTTACTTTCTTATCAAAAGAAGAAATAGAAAAATTAGAAGAAATTCATAAAAAGAATCCGGAATTAAGAGAAGCTCAACAAGCTTTAGCAAGAGAAATAATTACTGATTTGCATGGTAGTGATGAATATAATAAAGCAAAAAAGATAAGTGAAGCTTTATTTACTGGAGATATTAAAAATTTGGATTCCTCTTTAATAGAAATCGCTTTTAAGGGAGTACCTACTTTTGAACTTGGGGAAGAAACTACTTTAATTGATGCCTTAGTAAATAATAAAATTGCATCAAGCAAAAGAGAAGGAAGAGAATTTATTAGTAATGGTGCTATTAGTGTTAATGGAGAAATTGTGAAAGAAGAAAGCTATTTAATTAATAGTAATATTGCTATAGACAGTAAATTTATTGTTTTGAGAAGGGGAAAGAAAAAATATTATTTAATTAAATTAGTATAAAAAAAAGAAACTCGATTTTATGAGTTTCTTTTTTATCTGTTATAGAATTCAACGATTAATGATTCGTTAATATCAGCATTTAGTTCACGTCTTTCAGGGTATCTTACATAAGTACCAGAAAGTTTATTTTCATCAAATGTTACAAATTCAACTCTATTAGTTACCTTTTCTAAAGATTCTTTAATTACTTTCATATCCTTAGAAGAATCTTTCACTGCAATTGTTGAACCTGGTTTAACTCTAAATGATGGAATATTAACTTTTTTACCATCAACAGTGATGTGCCCATGGTTTACTAATTGTCTTGCTCCACGTCTAGTAGAAGCAAATCCTAGACGATATACTAAATTATCAAGTCTAGATTCAAGTAATTTTAAGAAGTCTTCACCATGGATACCTTTCATTTTACGAGCTTCATCGAATGTTTTTCTAAATTGCTTTTCGTTTAAACCGTACATAAATCTAACTTTTTGTTTTTTTTTTAATTGTACACCATAGTTAGATGGTTTTCCTTTTCTAGCAGCACCATGTTGACCAGGTCCGTAAGGACGTCTAGCAATATCTTTGCCATTTTCTAGAATTGAGAAACCAACACGACGAGCTTTTTTGTAACTAGGCCCTGTGTATCTTGCCATTATTTGTACCTCCTTTATTTATTTACATAAACTCTGGACGATATCTTTTATCAATAACTAGGGAGTTTATTTTAATACTTTCATCTAACAGCCAGATTACTTATAAACTTAATAAACACGTTAATTATCATAAAAGATGCGCTGTTCATTGAATATGCAGTAATAATTATATATAAAAATGCTGTAATAGTCAATCTTTTTTTGGAATTATTTTCTTCTTTTTTTGGAATTATTTTCTTCTACAAATTATTATTTTAGTCTACTCTAAATTGATTTTTTTTGTTATAATCATTATGAAAGGGTAGTGTGATTATGTTTGTTAGTATTCTTTTATTAGTTGTTGGTGGAATTTTTGTTTTATTAGGGATTATTAAGACATTGATATATATAAATAAAAATAAGGAATTTAAAGGATATAAAATGACTAGGGGTTGTGTGGTGGAACATATATCTAAAGAAGGACACATAAAATTCGATGATGAAGAATTTGGATATGATGCGATTAATTATGATGAAGATGATCAAGCTTTTTTAATTCAAGATGGAATTAATACTCATGCTGGAATTGTAGAGTTTATGGTTAAAAATAAAAAATATCGTATTATGGATTCCGTAAATGATACTAATTTGATGCCTATTGGTGAAGAAGTCATGGTAAAATATAATCCTAAAAAGCCAAAAGATGCATTTATTGTAGAAGATTTTGATGGAATGATTTTTTATACTGTAGGAATATTTTTAATTTTAGTAGGTGCTTTTTTGTATTTTTAAATAAAAAAATGATAAAATAAACATATTGGAATAGAGGTGCTTATATGGATGGAGTAATACTTATAGTTGTTACTTATGCTTTAATAGCCATCATTTTAATTACTATAACAATGGTTGCAATTAAGAAAAAACGTAGTGGTAAATTTAAACAGACAATTGAACGATTAGATAAAGAAAAAAATATGATCGAAAGTACTCCAATTTTATTAGAACTTGCTAAAGTTGAGACTATTATTAAAAATGATAAATTGGAAGAAAAATATAAACAATGGCAAGAAAGATTTGAAGATATCAAAAATAATCAGATTGCTCATATTACAGATATGATAATTGATTTAGATATTTTTATAGATAATAAAGATTATCATGGGTATCAAGAAAAGTTAGCGGATGTAGAAATAGAACTTGCCAAAGCTAAAACGATGATGAATACTTTATTAGATGAAATAAAAGAATTAAATTCTAGTGAAGAAAAATATCGAAGTATAATAACTAAATTAAAAAGCAAATATCGTGAATTAAATAGTACATTTAATGAAAATAAACAAGAATACGAAGATATTGCTGAAATAGTAGAATTACAATTTGAAAATATTGAAAAGAGATTTCAAGACTTTGAAGAATCTATGGAAAAAAATGAATATGGCGAAGTGGTTCATATTGTAAAAGCGATTGATAATATGATTGATCATATGTCAATTGTAGTAAGTGAAGTTCCAGATTTAGTATTATTAGCAGAAAAGTTAATACCTAAACGCATTGAACAAATCAGTGAAACATATCAAGATATGGTTGAAAAAAATTATCCTATTGGTTATATGAATATTGAATATAATGTGGAAGAAGCTTTAAAAAATGTTAATTCCATAATTGACCGCATTAAGGTTTTAAATCTTGAAGATTGTATGTTTGAATTAAGAACTATGTTGGAATATTTGGATTCTTTATTTAATGAGTTTGAGAAAGAGAAAAAATCGCGTAAACAATATGAAGAAGAATCCGGTTTATTTAATAAAAAATTAGAAAAAATTAATAATATTGTATCAGGTATATATGGGCAATTAGATGAAATAAAAAGCATGTACGATTTAACGGATGATGATATTCAAGTAATTGATGAAGTAAATAATGCATTACAAGAAATAAATGAAGAATATAAGAAAGATTTAATTGACTTAGAGAAAAAAGAAATTCCTTATTCTAAAATTATTAAAGCATTAGAACACTTAACTATTAAATTGTCTAAAGTAGAAAATGACCTAGATATATCACTAAAATCTTTAGGTAATATGTATGAAGATGAAGTGAGAGCTAGAGAACAATTAGATGAGATCCAAGAATTATTAAATCAATCTAAAGTCAGAATAAGAGGATATAAATTACCTATAATAGGTAATGAATACTTTGTTCAATTGACGGAAGCAAATGAAGCAATTTTGGAAATTATTAAAGAATTGGAAAAGAAACCTATTTCTATTAGAACTTTAAATACTAGAGTTGATACAGCCCGTGACTTGGTTTTAAAACTGTATAATACTACGAATGAGATGATAAAAACGGCAAGATTAGTAGAAGATGCTATTATTTATGGCAATCGTTTTAGAAAAGATAATAAAGAAATTGATAGTGGACTATCTAAAGCTGAAGTATTGTTTTACAAAGGTAATTATAAGAAAGCTTTAGAAGTATCATTTAATACTTTAGATACGTACGATCCGGGAATTAAAGTGAGGTTGATGCACTCATATGAAACAGAAAAATAAAAAGGGAATTGCTTCTATGGAATTATTATTGGCATTAGCTTTTATAATTGTAATTGTAGCAATAGTCGCATGGCTATTTTTAAGTAATGATAATAATAAGCGTAAATATGAAGTTTTAGCAGAAAATGCTAGAGATTTTTCTGTGAGAGTATCAGAATATCGAGACAAATATTTGAAATATGATGATATTATTTATTTAGCTGATTTAGTAAATAATGGCTATATAAAAGCTTTTAAGAATCCATTTGGAGGAAGTGCTACCTGCGATATATATGAATCTAAAATTGAAATAGTATCTAGTAGTGAGAGATATGTAACCTTAAGATGTGGTAATTATTTGATCGATAGACAAGATACAAGTAGTAATGGATATAAAGTTTATAAAGTTTCTGGTTGGAAAGATAAAATAAGTAATTCGGAATTAGTGCAGAGTGCTAAATTATATAATTATCAGAAAGACGGTAAAAACGTTCTATCTAGTTATGTAACAGAAAAGGAACTTATTGAGTCCTATAATCAAAATGAATCTCAAAATATTGAATCAATTGAAGAAATTGACTTGAAAGAGTTTGCTGTTACTACTAAAACGTTTTATAGAACTAAGGAATTAGTTGCAGAAAATCTATAAAAGGGGTATATTGTCCTCTTTTTTTTTGTTATAATGATAATGGTGATAAATATGGGACTGTTTAGTAAAATTAAAAATATGTTTAAGCAAGAAGTTAAAACAGATGTAAAAAAAGAGGAAATATCTGCTAAAAATGAAGAAATAGAGCAAAAAATAGAAGTAAAAGAAGATAAAGAAACGAAAAAAAATGTCGAAAGTGTCAAAGTTTATGAAAAAGGTCTAACTAAAAGTCGTGAAAATTTTGTTTCTAAATTAATTAATCTAACAAATAAATATCATAAAATAACAGAGGATTATTTTGAAGAATTAGAAGAAATTTTAATTATGGCTGATATTGGTGTCAATACAGTAATGGATTTTATGGATCGTCTTCGAAAAAGAGTAAAACAAGAACATATTGAAGATGTATCTTATTTAAATGAAATTATTGTTGATGAATTATTTATTATTTATGTTAATGATGAGGTAATTGTTAATAAAATAAATTTTGCGAAAGAAAAACCTACAGTAGTACTTTTTGTTGGAGTAAATGGAGTAGGTAAAACTACAACAATTGCTAAGTTAGCAGAAAAATTAAAAGCAGAAGGGAAAAGTGTGATGTTAGTTGCTGGAGATACGTTTAGAGCTGGTGCTACCAAACAACTAGAAGAATGGGCTAATAGAGTTGATGCATCTTTTGTAGGAGCCCATGAAGGTGCAGATCCTGCTAGTGTCATTTTTGATGGGTTAACTAAAGCAAAAAAAGATGGAATAGACGTTGTTTTAATCGATACTGCTGGACGTCTTCAAAACAAGACTAACCTTATGAATGAGTTGGAAAAGATAAATAGAGTCATTGGTAAAGTAATAGAGGGTGCACCACATGAGACTTTATTAGTAATAGACGCTACTACTGGTCAAAATGGAATAAGTCAAGCTAAAAGTTTTAAAGAAATAACTAATATTACTGGAATTGTTTTAACGAAATTAGATGGAACTGCTAAGGGTGGTATTGTATTAGCAATCAAAGAAAATGTTGGTATTCCAGTAAAATATATTGGTTTTGGTGAGACTAAAGATGATTTGCAAGTATTTGATATTGAAAAATATATTTATGGTCTATTTAAAGACATGATGTAAGAGGTTATTATGGATAAGAGAATACGATTGAATATGTTATATGATTATTATAAAGATTTTTTTACTACAAAACAGCAAGATTATTTTGAAGATTATTACTATACTAACTATTCACTAGGTGAGATTGCTGAAGAAAATAATGTTAGTCGTAATGCTGTACATAACCAATTAAAAATTGTAGAAGAAAGATTAGAAGAAATGGAGAGTATTTTAGGACTGGTTTCTAAAAAAGAAAAAGTACTAGCTTTATTAGAAAAGGAAGTTAGTGGTGATACTTTAGAACAAATAAAGGAAATATTGTAATAGAAAGGGAATCGATTATGTTTAATAAAATTAATTTTATGAATGATACTAATATCTTTGTTAGTATTAAAGAAGCTGTTGAAGTAAAGAACAATTTATTGAATGTTCATGTAGTTATATCTGATAATGAAAAACAACTGTTAGGTGAAATTGAAGAAATTAAGGATCGTGTGGTAAAAATAAAACTTCTTGGAGAATTTAGAGATGGGGAATTATATGGTGGTGTTATTAGAAAACCATTATTAGATGCTGAGATAAGACCACTCTTAGAAAATGAAATACCTTTAATTTTAGGTCAAAGTCAAAAGAATGCTTTATTGTTGGGAGCTAGTCCTTATTATAATAATCATCCTATTTATTTAGATGTTAATAAGTTTTTTAGTAATCACTTTGCTATTTTTGGTAATAGTGGAAGTGGTAAATCCTGTGGATTAGCAAGATTAATGCAAAATGTATTTAAAAATCCTAATGTAGTACCATATAAGGCTAATTTTGTTATTTTTGATGCTTCTGGTGAATATACTAATGCTTTTTCTACGATTAATGGTATTAACCCTAATTTTAATTATCGTGTTTTTACAACTAGTTTAACTGATAATACTGTGGAAAGATTAAGAATTCCTATTTGGCTACTAGGTGTCAATGATATTTCTTCCTTATTGATGGCCAATACTCATTCTCAAATTCCAATGATTGAAAAAACTTTAAAATTAGCTAGATCATTTGCGGAAGCAGGAGATCAAGCGATTAATTATAAAAACCATATTATAGCAAAAGCAATTATGGGAGTATTATTTAGTGATTCTTCTCCAGCAAATAAGAAAAATGATATATTTAGGATTATTGATTCTTGTAGTACTCCGCAATTTAGTATGGATTCCGTAGTTCAAGGAGTAGGATATACTAGGCTATTTAGAGATTGCTTTAATATTGATAAAACCGGTACTTTTACTGAAAGTATTTTAGTTACTGAATATGTATCTAAATTTATTGATGCCCAATTTGACAGTTATGAGCCAGCCAATAATTCTTACTTTACACTTAATGATTTTGAAAAAGCTTTAGAGTTTACATTAATATCTGATGGATGGTACAAAAATAAGCAAACTTATTCAGATGCTATGACAATAAGAGTTAGATTGCGTTCATTATTGACAGGTCCATATAGCAGCATCTTTACATTTCCTGAATTTATTAACATTGATCAATATATGAATTATTTGTTCGCTCCTAATGGAAGAAAATGCCAAATTGTTAATATAAATTTAGATGATATGGATGATTCGTTTGCTGCTGTTATAACTAAAATTTTTACAAGATTAATTTTTGATTATGCTAAACGCATTCCTAATAGAGGCTCAGTTCCTTTTAATATCTTAGTGGATGAAGCTCATAGATATATTAAAAATAATGATAGTGATGACTTCTTATATGGATTTAATATCTTTAATCGTGTAGCTAAAGAAGGAAGAAAATATGGAGTAATGTTAGGCGTTATTTCTCAGCGACCAGTAGAATTATCCGATACTGTTATATCTCAATGTTCTAATTTCTTGATTTTTAAAACAAATCATCCATTAGACGTTGAGTATATTAAAAATATGATTCCAAATATTAATACAGAAATAGTAGAAAAACAAAAGGGGTTACAATCTGGTACTTGTTTAGGATTTGGAACGGCATTTAAGATACCAGTTATTGCTAGAATGGAAATGCCTGATCCAATGCCATTAAGTACAAATAGTGATGTAGTTAGATACTGGACAGAATAATATTTACAGAAAGTAGAGTGATAAAATGTTTGAAAGCTTAGGAGATAGATTACAGACGGTTGTATCTAAAATAAAAGGTTATGGGAAAATAACGGAAGAAAACATCAGTGAAATGACAAGAGAAATCCGTCTTGCACTATTAGAAGCAGATGTTAACTATAAAGTTGTAAAAGAATTTATTAATAATGTTAAGGAGAAAGCTTTAGGAGAAGAAGTAAAAAGAAGCCTAAAACCGGGAGATGTCTTTGTAAAAATAGTAAAAGATGAATTGACTGAATTATTAGGTGGCGAAAAAGAAGATTTAAAAATAAATGGGAATCCTGCAATTTTAATGTTGGTTGGACTGCAAGGTAGTGGTAAAACAACAACGATTGGTAAACTTGCTAATCTACTTAGAAAGAAACATAAGAAGAAGCCACTATTAGTAGCTTGTGATGTATATCGACCTGCTGCAATTGATCAATTAAAACAAATTGGTAGTGGATTAAATATTGAAGTATATGAAGAAGGAAAAAAAGATCCTGTGGAAATTGCTAATAATGCAATTAAATATGCCAAAGAAAATAATTATGATTATGTTTTGATCGACACTGCTGGACGTCTTCACATTGATGATAATTTAATGCAAGAGTTAGATAACATTAAAGCTTCTGTTAATCCAGATGAAATATTATTAGTAATTGATGCTATGATGGGACAAGATGCTATTAATGTTATTGAAGGATTCAATAATGCTCTACCATTAACGGGTGTTATACTTACTAAATTAGATGGTGATACGAAAGGTGGAGTTGCGCTATCTGTAAGGCATCTTACTAATGTTCCTATTAAATTTATCGGTACTAGTGAGAAAATGGATGGAATCGATTATTTCGATCCAGAGCGTATGGCTGGTAGAATTTTAGGAATGGGGGATATTATCTCTCTTGTTGAAAAAGCAACGGAAGCTATTGATGAAAAAGAAGCAGAGAAAGCCGCTAAGAAAATGCAGTCAGGTAAATTTGATTTAGATGATTTCCTATCACAAATGAAACAAATCAAAAAATTAGGACCACTGGAAAATCTACTTAAACTAATACCGGGTGCATCTAAATTAGGATTAAATAATATTAAAGTAGATCCTAAACAATTAGCACATGTAGAAGCCATTATTTTATCCATGACTCCTAGTGAAAGACGTAATCCAGATATTATTAAGGCTAGTCGTAAAACAAGAATCGCTAAAGGATGCGGATTATCTGTGCAAGAAGTTAATAAATTATTAACGCAATTTGAACAGATGAAAAAGATGATGAAACAAATTTCAAACGGTAATATGAAAATGCCTTTTTAGGTATTTTTTTATCGTAAGAACTGTTGTATAATAAAAAGTAAAACGAGGTGGGTTTATGGATAATATACTAGAAGTTAGTAACTTAACTTATTCTTATAATAGCAATCAAACTATCTTTAATGACCTACAATTTTCGATAAAAAAAGAAACTATTAATCTGTTACTAGGGTCTAATGGAAGTGGTAAAACAACACTAATTAGACTTTTGAGTGGCATTCTTCCAAGTAATGGAAGTATTAGTATCGATAATATAAAATTAAATAAACAAAATATAAGAAAATATATGTTATCTATAGGAGTAGTATTTTTTGATGATCCCAATCGATTCTTGTTTGATAATGTATTAGATGAATTAGCTTTTCCACTAGAAAATTTAAATTATAAAAAAGATGTCATTATTAATAGAATATACGAAATAAGAGATATTTTAGATTTACAAAATTGTTTGAATAAGAAAATAAGTGAACTAACTTATTATGAGCAAGTGAAAGTATTAATTGGAATTTCTATGATTCATAAACCTAAAATTATTTTTTTAGATAATCCTTTTTCTAAATTAAATGATATAGAAATAAAGAAGATTTTTAAATTTTTAAATAGAATAAAAAAGGATACAACTATCTTTATAACTAGTAGTAATTTAGATCAAATTTTATTATTTGATGATGTAATAGTAATGAATAATGGCAACATTTTAATTCATGATCGCCCTAAAAATGTTTTACAACATGATAATGAATTATCTAAAGCGGGATTTATAATTCCGCCAATGATTGATTTATCACTTAAACTTAGTTTCTATGGAATTATTGACGAAGTAATCACGGATGTTGATAGGATGGTGGATAAATTATGGAAATAAAGTTTAATGATGTGAATTATAAAACCAAACTTAATAATGTAAATATTACTTTGAATAGTAATAAAATAAATGGTATTTATAATTATAATACTTTTATAAAAGTACTAGTAAATCCTAAATTAATAGAAAAAGGTAATATTTCTATTGATGGTAAAATATATCATAAATATGATTCTAAAATAATTGCTATTCTTGATAAAGATATGCCTTTTTATACTTCTAAAGTAATAGATGAAATATTATTTTATTCAAAAATAAGAGGTTATAAAAGTCGTAATATGAAAGAAGAAATTAATACTTTGTTAGAAAAATTTAATTTAGATCTTAGTATTTTAAAAAGAATTACGCATAGTCTATCAAATACTGAGAAGTATTTTATCAAACTGGTCGCTAATTTAATATATAGACCTAAAATTATAATTTTCAAAGATATTATGAGCGGTATGGACTATAGAAATAAAAAAGTAATAAAAAATTTGATTGAAGAATTAAAAGAACAAGGAATTTTAATTATTTTAACGAGTTCTAATAGTAATATTTTGTATGAATTAACGGATGAGATAGTAATTTTTAATAAAGGAAAAGTATTAATTGGTGGTCCTACCAATGATGTTTATTCTAATATAGAAGTATTATTAAATAATAATATAGAAGTTCCTTATTTCTCATTATTAGCATATAAAGCAAATAATGAGAAAGGTGCTCATTTATTTTATAGAAAAGATGTAAGAGATGTGATAAAAGATGTTTACAAAAGTGTGTCATAGTTTGAAAGAATTAAATTTATATGCTAAATTAATAGGATTATTATTGATGATGATATCTATTATTTTAGTTGATAATACTTATTTAGTCTTTACCTTAGTAGGTATTAGTATAGTAATATCAGCAATATTAAAAAATTTTGAATCACTCCAGATGTCAATCATATTAGTAATTATTGCTATGTTTTATTATGCTCATCCTTTTCTTTTAATTCTTGTTAAAGTTTTGTTATTATATGTTTTCTATTTAAATATGAAATCTATGACTAGACCTAAAGAAAAAAGATATATTGTCGACAAATTGTTTTATCGTAGTAAATCTAAAACAGCAATGAAAGTATATTTAAATAACTGCTTCAAAAATAAAAAATTTAATAGTAATTTAAATGTTTATAATACTATTGATAAATATACAAGAAGGAAATATAGTAAATATATAGTAAATCAAGCTCTAATAAAAACAAATTATGATATGCAAGATATTTATCATCGTAGTAAATTAAGTTTTTATAAGTTTTATAATAAAAAGACAACTATCCTAGATATGAAATGGGGTAAGAGTGATAATACATTTTTATTTGTTACTATTTTAATATTTGCACTAGTATTAATCTATAGATAGAAGGTATGATATGAGATATGTAATTAAATTTTCTTATGATGGAACGAACTTTTACGGTTATCAAAAACAGCCAAATAAAAGAACGGTGGAAGGTGAATTAGAAAAAGCATTATATAATATTAATGATCATAAAGAAACAAGAATCTTTTCTTCTGGAAGAACGGATAGAGGCGTTCATGCCTTAGGACAAATGGCACATTTTGATTTAGATATTGATATTACATTATATAAGTTGAAGTGTGCTTTAAATAGTTTATTGCCTGATGATATTCACGTAATAGAAACTAAAATAGTAGATAATGATTTTCATGCTAGATATATGGTAACAAAGAAAACATATAAATATTATTTAAATATGGGCGAATATAATCCTCTTATGCGAACTTGCGTCTATCAATATAATAAAAAGTTAGATATTGATAAAATGAAGAAAGCAATTACTAGTTTTATAGGAACATATGATTTTAAAATATTTGTGTCCAACGAAGCGATTAAAGATAATTATATAAGAACTATATACGAAGCTAATATAGAAGTAGATAATGATATAGTAGTATTTACTTTTGGTGGTAATGGTTTTATGAAGTATCAAGTAAGAAATATGGTTGGTACTTTAATTAAAATAGGTAAGGATAAATTACCGGTTGAGATTATTGAAAAATTGCTAAAAAACGAAGCATCTGATAAATATGTATACACAGCGAAACCAGAAGGATTATATTTAGTAGATGTTTCATATAAATAGTATTAAAAAAGTGTCAATAATTTAGGAAAATGTCTCAAAATTTTTTAAACATTAACGGGAAAATATTCTCGTTTTTGTTTGTAATTATATAACTTATTCAATTGATGTCAATGACAAGTTCATAAATTCATGTTTCAC
>CALVYX010000004.1 GCA_944372315.1 uncultured Bacilli bacterium | reverse complement strand
TTTAGCCAGATAAGTAGTGCAACCAATGGACAGGGATTATATTATACAAACCAAAATACTGAGAATAATGGAACAACCTATTATTTTAGAGGAGCAGTAGATAATAACTATGTAAGTTTTGCAGGATCTTATTGGAGAATAGTAAGAATCAACGAAGATGGCTCAGTAAGATTAATTTATCAAGGAACAACACCAGATGCAACAGGAAGTGCAGCCACAATAGGAAGTAGAGCATTTAATAGTAGTTATAATGATAATGCATATGTAGGATATATGTATGGAACGGCAGGAAGTAGTAGTTATTCTGCAACGCATGCTAATACCAATGATAGTATAATAAAGACAATGATAGACACTTGGTATGAAGAAATTTTATTAGAGAACTATGCAACCTACTTAGCAGATTCTGGATTTTGTGGAGATAGAAGCACAACGGATTTAGGATATGGAACCAACGAAACATATTATGGAACAGATAATAGATTATCTACAAATAAAACACCACAGTTTGCATGTCCACAGAATAATGATTTATATACAACAAGTAGTAGTAATAAAGGAAATAAAGCATTAGATTATCCAATAGGATTAATCACAGCAGATGAAGTAGCATATGCTGGTGGAGTATCTGGAAAAACAAATAATAATTATTATTTGTATACAGGATCTTCTTATTGGACAATGTCCCCTTGGTTCTTCCTCGGGTCGCATGCTTTTGAGTGGTACGTCGATGCGGACGGGGACTTGGCGGGCCGCAGCGTGTTCGGCGGTAATGGGTCTCGCCCGGTCATCAATTTAAAATCTGATGTAGAAGTAATCGAGGGTGGAGATGGAACTAGTTCAAATCCCTACGTGATTAAAACTACTTAATAATTTAAAATAGTTGTATAATTTAAACTATATATGATATAATATAATTGTCTAGAAGATTTGAAATGTTTAATATAAAACCGACTAAGTGATAATAAGGGAGTTCGGAGCTCTATCTGGTGTTGAAGACCTTTAATTAGGGATCCTAAAGGATAGGTATGGACACCCACCTGCAAAGAGCGGGTTTTTATCGCCAACAGATCTATCTTCTGGACGTTTTTTTATGAGGTGAAATTATGTTTGATCGATTAGAATTATTAATAGGATCTGATAATTTAAATAAAATAGAGGATAAAACTGTTTTAATAGTTGGAGTAGGTGGAGTAGGAGGTTATGCTGCTACTAGTCTTGTTCGTAGTGGTATAAAAAAAATTATTATTATTGATTTTGATAAAGTTGATATTACTAATATAAATAGACAAATCATAGCATATCACTCTACTATTGGATTAAAGAAAGTTTATGTTTTAGAAAAAATGCTTTTAGATATTAATCCTAATATTAATGTTATAAAGTATGATACTTTCTTAAATAGTGAAAATATGAATTCTATTTTTGATAGACATAAAATTGATTACATCATTGATGCATGTGATAGTATCAACACTAAAAAAGATATTATTCAATATTGTTTAACTAATCATATTCCGTTTATAAGTTCTATGGGAACAGGTAATAGAATGGATCCTACTAAATTAGAAATAATGGATCTTAAAAAAACTAATAATGATCCCATTGCTAGAATTCTACGTAAATGGGTTAAAGATAATAAAATAAATAAAAAAATTTTAGTACTTTCTTCTTTAGAGGTACCTAAAAAAGTAGGTAGAGTTGTCTCTTCTAATAGTTTTGTACCTGCTACTGCTGGACTAATTATTACTAGTTATATCATTAGAGATATTATTAAATAAAAAAAAGCGAAACTAATTCGCTTAAATTTTACGGTATAATCCAATAGCTTTACCTAATATGGTAACACTATTTAAAATAATTGGTTCCATAGTATCATTCTCAGGTTGTAATCTAAAATGATCTTTTTCTTTATAAAACGTTTTTAAAGTAACTTCATTTTCATCCGTCATTGCTGCTACAATATCACCATTATTAGCTGTATTATTTCGTTCGATAATAACAATATCATTATTTAATATTCCTTTATTAATCATAGAACTACCTTGAACATGTAGGGCAAATACTTCCTTTTTTGCTGGAAGTAAGTTACTAGGTATAGGAAAATATTCATTGGGAGTTTCAATTGCTTCAATAGGGTTACCAGCTGTTATTTCTCCTAATAAAGCAATATTAGTAGTAGCATCGTCTTTTTCTAAAAATTCATTGGGAACTAATAACTCTAAAGCTCTGTTTTTAGATTCATTTTTCTTAATATATCCTTTTTCTTCTAATTTATTTAAGTGAAAATGAGTAGTAGCAGGAGAATTAAGATTTAACATTTTCCCTATTTCCCTTACAGTTGGTGGATAACCATGAGTTGCTATAAATTTTTTTAACGCTTTTAAAATATCCGCTTGTCTTTTTGTTAACTTTTCCATATTTAAGACCTCCATATTTAAATTATATCGCAAACGTTTGTTTATGTCAAACAGTTGTTTTTGTTATAGAAAGTTGACAAAATTCTTTAAAAATGATATTATTTTATCTTATCTATGATAAGAATTAAAAATATAAATTATAATTATTAAGGAGGTGGTTATCGTGGCAATTGCAACTTTAGGCATGAAGTTTAGAATTGATAGTGATAATAATGTTATAACACTAGATAGTGGAGATTTACGTTATATAGATAGTATCACTAAGGAATATAAAGATGAAAAGGATTTAAG
>CALVYX010000003.1 GCA_944372315.1 uncultured Bacilli bacterium | reverse complement strand
TCTTGATATCTCTTCCGTATTCCGGTATATCGCATCCTTCTTCATTACCACTAATGCACTCGATCATTAAGTTGTCTGTTGCTCCCTCTAAATCCTTTTTATAACTATCATAAGTCCTTGCTTTACTGCTCTCTATGTATCCACTTACTGCCACTGTCCCTAGTATCATTATTACTCCGATTATTATTATTACTCCTACGATCTCTATTAGTGTGAATCCTTGACTATCTTTTTTATTATTTTTTTTCTTGTTTCTAGATGAGGTATTGATTTTTATAGATTTATTTTTTACATTTGTTTTATTTTTCATATGGCACCCCACATATTCTTACTATACAAATGTATTATATCATTAAACATAGAAAAATAAAAATTAAAAAAATACAACATTAGTTGTATTATTTTGTATATGGTAATAAAGCAATAGCTCTTGCTCTTTTTATTTGTTCTGCTATATGTCTTTGATGTTTTGCACATGCTCCAGTAACACGTCTTGGTAAAATTTTACCTCTTTCGTTAATATATCTTTTTAATGTATCTACATCTTTATAATCAATATTTTTACCTGTACACATGTAACAAACTTTTTTCTTTTTTCTATAAAATTCTGCCATTGTATCCCTCCTTTTTAGAATGGTAATTCATCATCATTTATTTCTATACTAGAACCAAAATCTGAGAAAGGATCGTTTTTAACACTAGTAGTTGGCATATCATTAGAGAAATCGCTTGGAGTAACATCATTAAAATTATTATTTGATGCATTACTCATACTATTATCTCTACTTCCTTTACTATCTAAAAATTGTACATTGTCAGCAATAACTTCTGTTATATAACGTTTTTTTCCATCTTCTCCATTATATGTTCTTGTTTGAATACGTCCATCAATAGCTACTTGGCTACCTTGAGTTAAATAATTTTTAACGTTTTCAGCTTGTTTTCTCCAAACTACTATATTAATAAAATCTGCTTCTCTTTCTCCTGACTGATTAGTAAAATTTCTATTTACCGCTAAACTAAAAGTAGCCACCGGTAAATTAGTACTAGTATATCTTAACTCAGGATCTCTTGTTAATCTACCTATTAAAAATACTTTATTCATAACAATCTCCTACTTCTATTATTCTTCTACTTTTACTATTAAGTGACGAATAATATCTTCATTGATTAATGCTACACGATCAAATTCAACTGTTGCGTCATTATTTTCTGATTCAATTACAAATAAGAAATAATAACCATTTTTATATTTATTGATCTCATAAGCAAGTTCTCTTTGTCCCATTTCTTTAACTTCTAATATTTTAGCACCTTTTGACTCTACTAAAGTTTTCATTGAATCAACAACACTTTTAATATTAGCTTCTTCAAGATCTGGTCTAACAATGAACATAATTTCATATTTTTTCATTTACATACACCTCCTTTTGGACTTATGGCCTCATAAAATGAAGCAAGGAGTAATTAATACTCGCAAGTAGTATAACAAAAGTACAGACTTTTGTCTATACTTTATTTTTAATAAATTTATACATTAAATCTAAAATAACAAATGTCTCCATCTTGCATTATATAATCTTTTCCTTCTAGCCTAGTTCGTCCGTTTTCTTTCACTTTCTGTTCACTACCATATTTTATTAAATCCTCATAACTCATAACTTCTGCCTTAATAAAACCGCGTTCAAAATCACTATGAATTATTCCTGCACAACTTTTAGCTGTCATTCCATTCTTAAAGGTCCAAGCACGAACTTCATCACTTCCAACAGTAAAAAATGTTTTTAATCCCAATAAATCATAAGTTTCCTTAATTAATAAATCAAGACCACTTTCTTCTATTCCTATTGCATTTAACATTTCTTTTTTATCATCATCATTTAACTCACTAAGTTCTGATTCTAATTTAGCACACATTTTAATGACTTTTGAATTTTCACGATTAGCATATTCTTTAACATTTTTAACATAATCATTATCACTATTTGCCACTTCATCTTCATCTACATTAGCAAGATATATAATAGGTTTAATTGTTAAAAAAGAAAAATTATTTAATAAGACTCTTTCTTCTTCAGTAAAATCAACTAATCTAAGCGGAACATTTTTTTCTAAATTTTCCTTCGCTTTTTTTAAAATATTTAATTCTTCTAAAGCTTCTTTATCTCTATTAGTCTCTGCCTTCTTTTTTATCTTATCAATTCGATTATTTAAAATTTCTAAATCAGATAAAGAAAGTTCCAAATTTATGATTTCAATATCACGAATTGGATCTACTGAATTTTCAACATGAATAATATTATTATCATCAAAGCATCTAACTACTTCAACAATAGCATCTACTTCTCTAATATGAGACAAAAACTTATTTCCCAATCCTTCACCTAGAGAAGCTCCTTTTACTAGACCAGCTATATCTGTAAATTCATAAGTAGTAGCAATTAATCTGTCAGGAATATACATTTCTTCTAATTTTGCTAATCTTTCATCAGGAACTGTTACTATACCTACATTAGGATCAATAGTAGCAAACGGATAATTAGCAGCTAATATATTTTTTTTTGTAATCGCGTTAAAAAGAGTTGATTTACCAACATTAGGCAAACCAACAATTCCAGCTTTTAAACTCATATAAAAACCTCCTATAATGTAGGGAATACTCCAGGACCTATTGGCAATCCTATTAAGTACCATCCTACAATTAATAAAATCCAAGTAATACCCATAATTAAACAACATGGCATTACATAAGAAATTGCTTTTTTTATTGTAATTGGTTCTCTGTTCTTATTATAAATATTTAAATATCCTAGATATATAACAAAATATGCTAATAGAGGAGTAATACCTTTTGTTATTGAATCTCCTGCTCTTAAAATAAATTGAGCAAATTGCGGAGATATGTTAGATTGCATCATAAGTGGTATTACAACAGGAGATAAAATAGTCCATTTACTGACAGGTGATGTTAAGAATAAATTACATATTAGAATAACAATTAATACCAAAAGAATAAGTGGTAACCCAGAAAAAGATAAATCTTTGATCAAATTAGCACCAGTTGCAGTTAAAATAGTTCCAATATTTGTTTCTCTAAATACAGCTATAAATTGTGAAGCAAAAAATAATAAAACAATCAAACTTCCAATATTTTTAGTATATTCTGATGCTTTTTCAATCAACTGTTTATCACTTTTTAGTGTTTTAGCACCGAGTCCGTAAGCTATTCCTGTTACAATAAAGAATATGGAAACTATATAAGTGAATCCATCTTGAAAATACGAATTAGGTCCAAACAATTGGTTTAAATAAGTAGATTCGTTCATATCTAATAACATACCTGAAGCAGGAAGCCCAGGAATAATCATATAAATAAATAATAATATTATTATAATTCCAGCAATATATGCACTTCTTAACCCTTTTTTCTCATTAATTTCTAAAGCTATTTTTTGTTGCTCTTCAATTGGAAAAGTTAATTTTTCTAATTCTTGGGTTTCCTCAACCGATAATTTATATCGTCCTAATTTTTTTAATACAATATTTTCAACAACTATGGTTCCTACTATAGCCATAACAATAGAAAACGCTATCATAATAAATAAATTAGAAGTCAAACCTACATGAAATTCCGGATCAATTAATCTAGCACTCGAAGTTGTTAATGAAATAAGATTGACCTCCATAGAACCAACAAAAAGTGTTGTTCCATATCCAAAAGCTACTCCAGAAAATGCTGCAACAATTCCTAATAACGGACTTCTACCATTTGCTAAAAATAATAACGCAGCTAAAGGAATTAAAATAACATAACCTACATCATTTATAATGCTCGAAAAAATAGCAACTAATATCAAAAAGAAAGTCAACTTTTTATTACTTATATTTAACGTAACTCTTTTAATAAATGTATCAATAAGTCCTGAAGCATGAGCTACAGATAAACCTATTAAAGCAATTAATAAACTTATTAATGGTGCAAAAGAAGCAAAATTAGTTGCAGCATTGCTTATAATATATTTAATTCCATCAAAATTCAATAAATTCTTAACACTAACAAAAACAGACTCTAATTCTAAGTTTTCAGGGCGAACTACTGTATAAGTAGCTTGAAATTGGAGTACAGATAAAATCCAACTAAGTATCATCACTCCAAGAGTTAATAATATAAAAGTTGTAATTGGATGAAAACTAAACTTTTTTAACCGCATTTTCTTTTTAGTACTCATATTTTTCTCCTAACTAATAACTTTCTTAATTTTTTTATTAAATTCTATTCTAGGAAGCATTACTATTCTTCCACACTTTAAACATTTTATTTTTATATCTGCTCCAAGTCTAATTACTTCCCATTTATTTTCTCCGCAAGGATGACCTTTTTTCATCTCCAAAATAGTTCCTAATTCATAATTTTTATCTTGCATAAAATCACTTCCTAGGCATTATTTATTCTTCCGTTAATTTTAAAATTTCTAATATTCTATTTAAATCATTAACATTACTAAATTTGATCTCAATTTTATTAGATTTAATTTTAACCTTAGTTCCTAATTTATCACATAATTGCTCTTCTAAATAATGATACTCATTAGTTTTATGTTTTTCAATATGATGCTTTTTTACAATTTTCTGATCTTTAGATAATTCTTCTAATTCTCTAACATTTAAATTTTCATTAATAATTTTATCAGCTAATGATAAAATTTTATCTTTTTCTTCTATTTTACTTAAAACTCTAGCATGACTCATTGATATTTTATTTTCACTAATCATATCTTTTATTTCCGTTGGTAATGATAGTAGTCCCAACATATTAGTAATATGACTTCTACTTTTTCCTAACTTATTAGCTAGTTCTTCTTGAGTAATAGATAAACTATCTAATAATTTCTTATAAGCAGTTGCTTCTTCAATTGAATTTAAATTTTCTCTTTGTAAATTTTCAAGAAGAGCTATCTCCATCATCTCTTCATCAGTAAAACTTCTAACAATAGCTGGAATTTTTTGTAGTCCTGCTATACTTGAAGCTTTAACTCGACGTTCTCCTGCTATTATTTCATAACCTTTAACACTTTTTTTTATTATTATTGGCTGAAAAACTCCGTGTTCTTTAATAGACGAAGCTAATTCATTAAGTTTTGATTCATCAAACACCTTTCGTGGTTGATATGGATTTGGTCTTAAATCACTAATATTTACTTCTATAATTTCTTCTTTAGGAGTTGATTCGACTATTTGCTTTTCAAACTTATTTAAATCTAATTGTTCATTATTAAATAATTCTTCTAGTCCTTTTCCAAGTGCTCTTCTTTTAGTTGTTTCCATTTCTTTCAATCACTTCCTTTGCTAAATTTAAATAGGCTTCTGTTCCTTTGCTTTTAGGGTCATAAGCAATTATTGGTTTCCCATGGGATGGAGCTTCTGTTAACCTTATTAATCTAGGAATAATTGTATTATATACACGTTCTTTAAAATATTTTCTGATATCTTCTACGACTTCAAAACCTAATTTTGTTCTTGAATCCAACATAGTTAATAAAACTCCTTCAATATCTAAATTAGGATTTAAATTTTTTTGTGCCATCATTATTGTATTAAGTAATTGCATAATTCCTTCTAATGCAAAAAATTCACATTGAACTGGAATAATAACTGAATCAGAAGCTGTTAATGCATTAGTAGTAATTAATCCCAATGAAGGTGGACAATCAATAATTATAAAATCATACATATCTTTAATGGTATCTAATTTTATTTTTAATTGTTTTCCCTTTGAAAAAGTGGGTTCATCTTTACTCTTTTCCATCAATTCTATATCAATTCCTGCCAAATTAATAGTTGCTGGCAATAAAAATAATCTTTTGTATCTAGTGGCAAGAATAGCTTCATTAATTGAACAACGATCAATTAATACATCATAAATGCTTTTATCAATATCACCTTTATTTATTCCAATACCAGTAGTTGTATTTCCCTGAGGATCTAAATCAATAAGTAATACATTTTTTCCTAATACCGCTAAAGATGCAGAAAGATTAATACTTGTCGTTGTTTTACCTACTCCACCTTTTTGATTTACCAAAGAAATTACCTTTCCCATCCTATCACCCTTTTCAATAATTCTTGACAAATACTATTCTATCAAAAAATATAACTTTTTTAAATGTTTTTCAATAAAAAAAGATAGAAAATCTACCTTTTATTTTATTCTCCCTTTTTTTCAATCTCTATAATAAAACGATGTTTATTTTCTAAATCCAATTCATCAAATTTAACTTGATATCCTTTATTTTCAATTTCTTTAACTGTATCTCTTATCATATTGATACACTTTTCTATACTATTACTTGCATTAGCTACTTCTTTTAATCCTTTAAATGAATAATAATTATCATCGGATTCCGATAAGTCTAACATTTCTATTTCAGAAGAATTTTCTTCTGGTGGTTTCTCATCATCCTCTTTAATTATATCTTTTAAAAGATCATCTAATTTTATCCTAGGATAATTATTACCTCCATTATTATTAACATCGTCAGGCTCTATTTTTTTCTCATCAATTATTTTTCCTTCTTTTTGATCTTGATCTTCAGTTAAACTTACTTCTTCATTTTTTGCTTTCTTTTCTTCCTTAATTAGGTTTTCCAAATCTTTAACTGAAAGACGCTTTTCAATAATCAAATCTGTTAATCTGTCACGCTCTTCTTCTGACTCAACATTTAACAAAGTCCTTGCGTGTCTTTCTGATATTTTTTCATTTAATAAAGCATCTTGAATTTTATTAGATAACGTTAATAAACGCAACTTATTAGAAATAGCAGATTGAGATTTTCCCATTGTCTTTGCTAATTCTTCTTGTGTCATATTATCAATATCTAGAATCTTTTGATAAGTTCTTGCTTCTTCTATCGCTGTTAAATCTTTCCTTTGTAAATTTTCAATAAGAGCTACTTTAGAACTTTCTTTATCATCAAGATTTCTAATTATAGCTGGAATTTTTGTTAAACCTACCATTGTTGAAGCTTTATAACGACGTTCTCCTGCTATTATTTCATATTTAGTTCCTATTTTTCTAACAATAATTGGTTGAATAACCCCATGTTCTCTAATAGATACAGCTAATTCTTTTAATGCTTTATCGTCAAAAACTTCACGAGGTTGAAATCTATTAGGTATAATATCATCCAAGTATAAATAAACTATTTCATTTTCCATATATTTATACCCTCCTACTTTATTCTTTTTTACTCTATAATAAATTATATAATATTTTTCTATATTTTACAATGTTATTTTAAAATAAAATATAGCCATAATTTATAGCTATATTCTTTATAATGGTCTCTTTTTTATTTTATCAATACTTCTTGGATAAATACTTTTAGTTTTTTCTTCTTTGACGATAGTTATTATTGTGCGATTACTATTTTCTTTTGGCAATTTAAATTTATCTATTTTAGTTATATTACAAGATAATTTATTTAAAGCTTGTCTACTATTATTTATTTCTTCCTCGCAATTTGCTTTCATAAAAACCATCTGTCCATTTATTTTTAAAGCTCTTACACATATTTCTAATAAAATATTTAAATTAGCTACTGCTCTTGCTGTAATAATATCAAATTTTTCTTCGTTTAACTTTGAAAAATCTTCCATTCTAGTATGTATTGCTATAATATCAGTTAATTCCAATTTTGTAATTATATCATTTAAATAATTAACTCTTTTTTGCAACGCTTCAATTAGAACTATTTTCAATTTTGGAAAGCAAATTTTTAAAACTATTCCAGGAAATCCTGCACCGCTTCCTACATCGCATAATCTTATTTCTTGATCTAAATTAATATCGTTTACTAAAGTTAAGCTATCATAAAAATGTTTTAAATATACTTCTTCTTTTGAAGTAATAGTTGTCAAATTAATTTTTTTATTCCAATCAATTAATAATTCATAAAACTTTTCTAGCTGATTTATTTGTTTTTCGTCAAGATTAATACCTAATTTATCTATTTCTTTTAAAAATTCATCTCTAATCATTTTTTCTATTCCTTTTTAAATGAACCATTAACATAGTAATATCAGCAGGATTTACTCCGCTTATTCTCATTGCCTGTCCAATGGATGTAGGTCTTATTTCACTTAATTTTTGTTTTGCTTCTTTAGCAATATTATGAAC
>CALVYX010000002.1 GCA_944372315.1 uncultured Bacilli bacterium | reverse complement strand
ATCTAGAATCTGACAAAACCAGTGGCAAAACCCTTTGCCACTGGCGGGAAGTTAGGACAAAGTAAATATAGGGTAATGCTATAAAATGTCCCCTAGGAACTTCAATGGTTCTAACGCTAACGAGTGGAACGTTAATTCGGACGGGAACTTGACGGGCAACAACGTGAACAACAGTAACGGGGCTCGCCCTTGGAATTTCTTCAAATTATGGAAGAGTTTATGACAAATATATTGTTATGGTGAAATGATTCTTATCGATGTCAGTATTATCCTTGCCATAGGCTAAATAGGAAGTAAGAAGTAAATGTGTTAGTGGTATATAATTTATATTCGAAAGTGCATTTACTTTTCTTTTATATAAGGAGGTATATGCAAGAATTTCTATTATTAAATAAAATTAAAAGTTTAAACATGTATATGGAACAATATATTAAGAAGGACATTGGATTAAAATTAAATTAGAAGAAAACTTATATTTTTTAGTAGAATTAACGATTAAAGCAAATGTTAATAAAGAAAATATTGACAAAAAGTTAAAAAATATTTGAAAAATTAGAAAAAAGTGAATAGAAGGGTCAATAGTTTCAGTGAACAATATATTTGATAAATGAATTGATAATAAGGAATGATGGAAATCATTCTTTTATAATGAAATAATTAAATTATTTGTTCTTTTAATTATTTCATTAATCATATTATATCTAAATGAATTTGCAATATATTTAATTTTTTTTCTTATTAAAAGCACTTAAAAATATTTAAAAAAGTTCTGACATATGATATAGTTAAAGTAATAGAAATAAGGAAGGTGATCTTATGAATATAGAATTCTTAACTAATGATTATCTTTTAGCATGGAATTTGTTATTTAAACCTTCTTTTTCAGAAGAAGTACAAAATTTAAAAGAAAAACTATGGCAAAATTATCCGAAACAATATATGAAACTAGAAAAAGAAAATATTGAAATATTAAAGTATAATGATGATTTTATACCGGATGATGATACGATTTATACTTATGTATTTGATACCGAAGTTTTTAAAAAGTTAAAGAAAGAAACCGATAAACATCGTCGTTTCCTTATGAAGTTTTGGGATGAACATCAAAAGAAAATTAATGAAGAGTTAAAAAATATTATAAGGTTTCCTATAAAAGATACTTATCATATTTTAGTGATTCATCCATCACTTGATACAGTAGAATTTATGGGAAGTAATCCAAAAAGAAATATATCTTGGGGAAAACTTAATGATAAAGAAGATGGACTAAAAGCTTTAATGCGTATTATTTACACTTTAGTAAAATATGAAATAGGGTCACATCAAAAAGAAAATCGTGAAATAGTAGCGGCTATTATTGATTTAGCTATTACTAATGAACTTCATACTAAAATAACGGGAATTAGTAAATATAATGAAGGATTTAAAAACCTTCGTTTATTAAAACGACAATTATATCCTTATTGGCTAATGTATTTAGGAGCTGAAAAGGAAGAATTAGTAAGTTATATGATGCGTGATCAAATAGCATTTGATTTTGAAAAATATCCGATCGAAAAAGAATTAAAAAAAGTAGATTTATATGGATTTATTGATTTTTGTTGTAAGAATCAAAAATATATTATTAGATTAGACAAAATAGATTTAGTATAAAATGGGTGTAACCCTTTTTTATTGGGGGAAGTAACATGGATGAGAAGTTAGAACTAATTTTAAATAAAATATCTTTAGATAATAAATACTTTCATGAATTTATAAATGCAAGATTAGAAAAAGTAGTGGTATATAAAAAAACAGATGAAGTAAAAATTAGTATTCATAATAAAACCAATTTTACTAGTGAATTATATTTTTCTTTAGAAGAATGTTTTAGTAAATACTTTGACAAAAATGTTTTATTGGAAGTAATAGTACAAGAAATAAATTACGATTATGTAGAAGAGTATTATAGAACTATTTTAGAGCATATTGCTAAAGAAAAAGTAGTCGCTAATATATTTGTGGATAGATTAGTAAAAAAAGAAGAAGGATACTTTATTGAGTTAATTAATAATGTTGAAGAAAAACAAATTTCTTCCTTTTTAGACACGTTAAAAAAAGATTTTAAATTATGTGGGTTTGATATAGAACTTTATACTTTTATTGATGAAGAAGAAAGTAAGAAGACAAAAGAAGAAATTAATAATGCATTAAAAATAAATGTGGATACTTTAAAAATAAATAAATCACAAGAAAAAAAAGAAGTTGCATCATCAAAACCAAAATATGAAAAGAAAGAAGTAAATGAAAATACTATTAAAGGTAGAGTGATCAAAGATGATCCTGTATTAATTAAGACGATAGTTGGGGAAGAAGATAGTGTTACTATTGATGCGGAAGTCTTTGGTCAAGATGAATTTGAACCAGCAAGTAAAGAGTTTAAAATACTTACTTTAAAACTAACGGATTATACAGATAGCATTTATGCAAAACTATTTTCTCGTGATGAAGAAGAGTTTAATACGATTAAGAAAAAAACAAAACCTGGTACTTGGGTAAGAGTAAGAGGTAATACGAAAAATGATCGTTATTCTAATAACGAATTAGTTTTAAATATTCGAGATATGAATGAAATAGAACCTAAAACAGTAAATAGACGTGACACTGCTGAAGTAAAAAGAGTAGAACTTCATGCTCATACCCAAATGAGTCAAATGGATGGAATATGTGATCCTAAAAAGTTAGTGAAACTGGCTAGAAAATGGGGACATAAAGCAATAGCTATAACTGACCATGATGGGTGTCAAGCGTTCCCCGATGTTTATCATACGGTATGTGATATCAATTCTTCCTTAAGCGAGAAAGAAGAACCATTTAAAGCTATTTATGGATGTGAATTAACATTAATAGATGATACGGTTAATGTCGTAGTAAGACCAAATGATTCCTTATTATTACAAAATACTTATGTTGTATTTGACTTTGAAACAACGGGATTTAATGCTGGTGGGGGAGATCAAATTATAGAAGTAGGGGCAGTTAAATTATGTAATGGGGAAATTATTGATAAATTCTCTGAATTAATTGATCCTAAAAGACCTCTTCCAAAGAAGATTACGGATGTTACAGGTATCACGGATGAAATGTTACAAGGAAAAGATGATGAAGAGACAGTTATTAAGCGTTTTATAGAGTGGTTTGGAAATTTACCAATGGTAGCTCATAATGCTAAATTTGATGTTTCTTTCCTAGAACGTGCTTATCAAAAATATAACTTAGGAACATTCAAAAATCCTGTGATAGATACACTAGAAATATCTAGAACAATGGATAATAATTTTGGAAGACATTCTTTAAGTGCATTAGTAAAAAGATATGATGTACCTTTTGATGAAGAGTCTCATCACCGTGGAGATTATGATGCCGAAGCTACCGCATTAGTATTCCATAAGATGATGAAAAAGTTATATGATCGTAACTTTGAGAAAATGAGTGATTTAGATAAATTAGTATCTAAAGATGAGATATATAAATATGGTAATAGTTATCATGTTAATATTTTAGTAAAAAATAAAACAGGGTTAAAAAATTTATTTAAGATTATAAGTTATGCTAATACGAAGTACTTTTATAAAGGTAGTGCAAGAATCTTAAGAAGTGTACTAGAAAGTCACAGAGAAGGACTTTTAATTGGAAGTGGATGTTATGAATCAGAAGTATTCATACAAGCAAGAAGCAAATCTGATGAGGAATTAACGAATGTCGTTAGTTTCTATGACTATGTGGAAGTACAACCAATCGAGTGTTATGATCACTTATTGCAAATGAATGATTTTGCTAGTAGAGATGAATTAATAGAACATATTAAAAAAATTATTCGTATTACTAAGGATTCTGGAAAAATAATTGTAGCGACAGGGGATGTACATCATATTGAAGATAGTGATAAGATTTATCGTGAGATTATTGTCAATCAAAAAGTGCCAGGTGGAGGACGTCATCCACTAGCTAGAAACAATATAACGAATATACCTAGTATGTATATGAGAACGACGGATGAAATGTTATCATCCTTTGATTTCTTGCCCCCTGAAGAACGTAATGAAATAGTAATTACTAATCCCAATAAAATTGCCGATATGGTTGATATTATCGAAGTTATTATTGAAACAGGAGGAGTACCTTTTTCTCCTAAAATTGATAATTCAGTAGAGACAGTTACTAGTCTTGTTTATGGCAAAGCTAGTAGTATGTATGGGGATGTATTACCTTTTAATATTGAAGAACGTATTGCTAAAGAATTATATGGAGATGCGGTGTATGATGCTATTAAGCATAATTTAGATAAAGAGGGAAAATACTCTGGTGATGAATATATTAAAGAGTCATACAGAAGACTTCATGAAGTTATGTTAAAAGGGTATTATGCTGTTTTTAATTTAGTATAAGAAGATATAAAAACTACACTAGAAGAAAAGTTAGAAGATAGTGAATTAAATAAAAAAGTTAAGAAATCTTTAGGTGGAGTTATTGGTGGAGGTTTTGATGTTATCTACTTAATTGCTCAAAAACTTGTTAAAAAGAGTAATGATGATGGTTACTTAGTTGGTTCCCGTGGTTCTGTTGGTTCTAGTTTTGTAGCAACGATGATGGGAATTACTGAAGTAAATCCGCTTCCAGCCCATTATCTATGTAAAAATTGTAAACATAGTATTTTTGAGTTAGATGGTAAAAGTTTAGGTAGTGAGTATTCCAGTGGATATGACTTACCAGATATGATTTGTCCTGTTTGTGGCAGCCCGATGGGAAAAGAAGGACAAGATATGCCTTTTGCTACTTTCTTAGGATTTAATGCTGATAAAGTTCCTGATATCGACTTGAATTTCTCAGGGGATTACCAGTGGAAAGCTCATGAATATACTAAGGTATTATTTGGAGTGGACAATGTATATCGTGCTGGTACGATTGGTACTGTAGCAGATAAAACAGCCTTTGGTTTTGTTAAAGGTTATTGTGAAGATAAAGGAATCGATAATATGCGTACGGCGGAAGTGGAACGTATTGCACTTGGTTGTACGGGAATTAAAAGAACTACGGGACAACATCCTGGAGGAATTGTAGTAATTCCAGATTATATGGATGTTTACGATTTTACACCATATCAATATCCCGCCGGAGACACCGAATCATTATGGCGTACTACTCACTTTGATTATCATGCTATTGATCAAGATGTTTTAAAACTTGATATACTAGGACACGACGATCCGACGATTCTTAGAATGTTACAAGATTTATCAGGAATCGATGTAACAACGCTCCCTATGGATGATAAGAAAGTAATTAGTCTATTATCTTCTACGGATGCTTTAGGAGTAACCGAAGAACAAATTATGTGTCCAACAGGAACCCTTGGGCTACCTGAACTTGGTACTAAATTTGTTATTAACATGTTAGTGGAAACAAAACCTAAAACATTTGCAGAACTTGTTAAAATATCAGGACTGTCTCATGGTACTGATGTATGGGCCGGAAATGCCAGTGAATTAATTCGCAATAAAGTAGTGGAATTTAAAGAAGTTATTGGGTGTCGTGATGATATTATGGTTTACTTAATGTATAACGGACTAAAACCAATCGATGCTTTTAAAATCATGGAGTTTGTAAGAAAAGGTAAAGCTAGTAAAGATCCAGAAGGATGGGCTAAGTGGGAAGCAAAAATGAGAGAAGCAAATATTCCAGAGTGGTATATTGATTCTTGTCGTAAAATAAAATACATGTTCCCTAAAGCACATGCATGTGCTTATGTCATGAGTGCTATTAGAATAGCGTGGTTTAAAGTATATAAACCAATTTACTATTACGCATCCTACTTTTCCATTAGAAGTGATGACTTTGATATTGAGACAATGATAAAGGGTTATGAAGCTATCAAAAGTAAAATGGAAGATATAAAATTAAAAGGATTTGAAGCAACCAACAAAGAATCTAATATCTTAACTACGTTAGAAATAGCTTTAGAAGCTACAGCTCGTGGTATCAAATTTGCGAATGTCGACTTGTATAAAAGCGAATCTCGTAATTTTATAGTGTCAGATGATGATGATATGACATTAATACCACCATTTAGAACGATTGATGGATTAGGAGAAGCGGTTAGTAAAGCAATAGTTGAAGAAAGAGAAAAACAAGAATTTATTAGTATTGAAGACTTACAAAAACGATGTAAAGTATCCGTTACCATTATTGATAAAATGCGTACTATGGGAATATTAGAAGGACTTCCTGAATCTAGTCAAATGACTTTAAATTTATTTTAAAAAAGTATAACATCAAAAAGTTATACTTTTTTTATCTATATGTCTTTAAAAACTCCAAGACTATTTTATTAATATAATAAGGATATTCTAAATAAGGAAAATGTGAGGCATTAGGAATGATAACAAGACCTGAGTCTTCTATTTCTTTATTCATTAATTTACCATCATCTAAAGGGGTATCTCGATCATGTTCTCCCCAAATAAGTAGGGTAGAAGTATTAATATGTTTTAAATACTTAGTTAAATCTTCATTGACTATTTTTATAAATGTTTTTCTAATATTAGGATCTAAATTTTTAAAATCGGTGGATCCAAAAATACTAATTAATTTATCTAAATATTTATTTCTTATTTTTTTAGGAAGTAAATATCCTATTTTTTTTAGGAACTTATAGGTAAATTGTCTTACCATTGCTTTTAAGCTTTTTCTTCTTTTAATACCTGCAGAATCTATTAGAATAATTTTTTTAATATTTAATTTATAAAGTCCAGCTAATAAAATTATGATTCTTCCTCCAAAAGAATGTCCAATTAAAACAGGATTATCAATACTATTAATAGTTATAAAATTTTTAATTAGGTTAGCATATTCATAGATATCTAAATCTCGATCAGGAAATTTGCTGTTTCCAAAACCAGGATAATCAATAATATATACAGTATAATATTCTTTTAATATATTGATTAAATTATAAAAAGTACTTCTAGTTTCTCCCCAACCAGGAAGAATAATAATATTCGTTTTTCCTTGCCCATACTTTTCATAAAAAATGTTAAAATCATTGATCATAAAATTCATATAATCACCTAGTATATCTTATGTTTAAAGATTATTATTGTTAATTATTAGGAGTTGTGGTATAATCTATTGCGGTGATTTTATGGAGTGCCAAGAAATAGAACGATCTATTATCAAAAAATTTAGAAAAAAGCTATGGTGTCGTTTTGTAAGAGGAATAGAAGAATACGATTTAGTAAAAGATAAGGATAAGATAGCGGTGTGTATTTCTGGTGGAAAAGATTCCTTTCTTTTAGCTAAATTGTTTCAAGAATTACGCCGTCATGGAAGAATTCATTTTGAATTAGAATTTATCGTAATGAACCCTGGATATCAGGAAGAAAATTTAACTTTAATTAAAAATAATTTAGAAAAATTAAATGTTCCAGCACATATTTTTGAGAGTAATATTTTTGACGTTGTGGATACTTATGGAAAAAATTCACCTTGTTATCTATGTGCTAGAATGAGACGAGGAGCATTATACAATAAAGCGAAAGAACTAGGATGTAATAAAATAGCTTTGGGACATCACTTTAATGATATTATTGAGACTATTATGTTAAATATTTTATATGCTGGTGAATATAAAAGTATGATGCCTAAATTAAAGAGTAAAAATTTTCCGGGATTAGAATTAATTCGTCCCATGTATTACGTAAAAGAAGAAGACATTATTGCTTGGAGTAAATATAATGGATTGCGTTTTATTGATTGTGCTTGTAAATTAACCAGTCGTAATGATAATGACGGGAAAAGAAAAGAAGTAAAAAAGTTAATTGAAGAATTAAAGAAAATTAACGAAAATGTTGATATTAATATTTTAAGAAGTTGTGAAAATGTCAATCTTGACTCTATTGTAGGGTATAAAAATGGAGATGAAAAGGTCAATTTCTTAGACAAATATTAATATTAACGCTATAATATAGTTGTAGAAAAGAGGGAGTATATGAAAAAAACAAAAATTATATGTTCGATTGGTCCAGCTAGTTGTGAGTATGATGTTATGAAACAAATGGTTTTATCTGGTATGAATGTAGCTAGAATTAACTTTTCTCATGCAACACTAGAAGAACGTAAGGAAGTAGAAGAGACAGTAGCAAAAGTAAATAAGGACTTAGGAACTAACGTAGCCATTTTATATGATACCAAAGGACCAGATTTTAGAACTGGAGTTATGGCTGAAGGTGGAATAAAACTAGAAGAAGGAAAAACGATTAAAATCGTTAAAAAAGATGTTCTAGGAACAGAAGAGTCATTTACTGTTAATTATAAAAACGTATTAAAAGAAATTCATATAGGAGATAAGATCTTACTAGAAGATGGATTAATGAAACTAGAAGTAATAGATAAAGAAGGAGAAGATCTTGTTTGTAAAATTTTGGTAGGAGGTCTATTAAAAAGTAAGAAAGGAATTAATGTTCCAGGAGTAGCATTAAATATTGAATTTTTAAGTAAAGAAGATGTGGATGATATTATTTATGCTTGTGAAAAAGAAGGAGACTTTTTAGCATTATCTTTTGTTAATAGTAAAGAAAATATTTTAGCAGTAAGAGAAATTCTAAAAGAACATAATTCTTCTATGAAAATTATATCTAAGATTGAAAGTGGATTTGCTTTAAAGAATTTAGATGAAATTATTGAATATAGTGATGGAATCATGGTAGCAAGAGGAGATTTAGGAGTAGAAATTCCTTGTGAAGAGATTCCTATCGTTCAAAAAGAAATTATTAAAAAATGTCGTGAACAAGGAAAAGCTTGTATTGTTGCAACAGAAATGTTAGCAAGTATGTATACATCTGCTCGTCCTACTAGAGCAGAAGTAACGGATATTGCTAATGCCGTATTAGATGGATGTGATGCTGTTATGTTGAGTGGAGAGACAACCGTTGGTAAATATCCAGTGGATGCGGTTAAATATATGGCTAGAATTTGTGAAAACACAGAAGATCATATCGATTATGATTTAGATAGAAGAGAAGCTAATTGTGATATTACAGGAGCGATTGCTCATAGTGTAGTAGAAGTATCTAATAGCTTAAAAGCAAAACTGATAGTAGCAGCAACGATGAGTGGATATACCGCAAGAAAAATAAGTAATTTAAAACCAAGATGTATCGTATTAGCTACTTGTCCAAATGAGAAAGTAGCAAAAAGTCTAGCTCTTAACTGGGGAGTATATACGAAACTTACTAAGGTGTATGATTCTACAGATGAAGTAATCATTGATTCTAAAGAAAAAGCCAAAGACTTTATGGAATTAGAAGAAAAAGATATTATTGTTATTACTGGAGGATTTCCTAATAATGTGGAAAACAGATCAACCAACTTAATGAAAGTAGAAGAAATATAAGGCAACGAAAGTTGTCTTTTATTTTGTCGAAAATTATAGGATAGAGGGGTATTTAAAAGAAGAATATTATTTGATAAAATAAATATATAAGATATGATGCCCTGTCAAAAGTGTAAGCTCCTTTAAATTTTTTGGGACTTTGTCAATAATTTAGACACTTTTTATAGGGGGGTTGGAATATTGATGTAATTTTTCAAAGTTATTTGGAGACAAATACCCTAAAGAAGAATGAATTCTAGAAGGGTTATAAAACCCTTC
>CALVYX010000001.1 GCA_944372315.1 uncultured Bacilli bacterium | reverse complement strand
CTATTCCATAAATTGTACTTTGATCTCCACAAAATCCTGCATCTACCAAATAATCTTCATAACTTAATGAGTATCTTCATCTGTACTACTCCTGGCACTCAATACATAATTATCATAACTCTCGTTAAATGAACTATCTCCTATTATCGCATCATCTCCTGTTTAATAAAAAATATTTATATAATTATTCTAACAAAAAACAACCAAATAGGTTGTTACTTTCTTAACTTATAAATTTGATATTGAAAATCATCACTGGATAATATATAATTGCCACTAACCAAAATATCAGCATCTTTTAATTTTTCTGCCACTTCTTCATTGATTCCTCCGTCAACACTAATTAAAGCTTTAGATTTTGCTTCATTTAATTTCTTTCTTACTTCTTTTACTCTATCTATGGTATCCTCTATAAACTCTTGTCCACCACGACCAGGTTCTACTGACATTACTAATATTAAATCCACTCTATCTAAATAAGGATCTAACGCATCTAGTGGAGTATTAGGTTTTATGGAAACACCTGTTTTTATACCATATGCTTCAATTAAACCTAAAGCTTTTTCAACTCTTTTATTTTCTACATGAACTGTTATAAATTCTGTATTCAGTGTTGCATAATCACTTATAAATTTAAGAGGCTTTTTTACCATTAGATGAACATCTAATCTTTTACTAGTGTATTTATGAATATTTCTTATTACTTTAAATGGAAGTGATTTGTTTTTTACGAATTTTCCATCCATAACATCCACATGAATATAATCTGCATTAGTTACATTTAATTTTCTCAAATCATTTTCTAGATTTTTACTCGTTAAATAAGAAACAGATATTTTCATATTATCACCTACTATCCTTTATAAACTTCTTATAATTTTCATATCTTGAATTTAATATATTACCTTTTTCTACTTCTTTTTTTATTCTGCATTCTTTCTCATCTTGATGCATACAATCTTTAAATGGACAAGGATATTTATTAAACTCAACAAAACAATTTCTAATATCTTGTTTGGACATTTTATTAAAATCGATCATAGAAAAACCTGGAGTATCTACTACTTTACCTCCATAGACTTCTAATAATTGAACAAATCTTGTTGTATGTTTTCCTCTTCCTAAAGCCTTAGATATCTCCCCAGTTTCTAAATTTAATTTTTTATCTAATTTATTTATTAAAGTACTTTTACCAGCACCACTTTGACCAGTAAACACTGTAGTGTATCCTTTAAATATTTTTTTTATTCTAAAAAGATTAGTATTATATAAAACTTTATATCCTATTTTTTTATAATACTTTACATATTTTTTTATTTCTTTTTTTTCTTTAGAATCTAATAAATCATATTTGGTTAGACAAATAATAGGTTTTATTTTATTAAATTCCATTACTACTAATAACTTATCTAATAAATTAGTAGAAAAATCAGGACTTTTCAAGCTAGTCACTATTAAGCCCTGATCTATATTACTAACTAAAGGCCTATCAAGAGCATTTAATCTTGGTAATATTTCTAAAATATAATTATTTTCTGGATCAAATTTAACATAATCTCCTACCATCGGAGAAATATTATCATTACGAAATTTCCCTCTACTATGACATTCATATACTCTTCCATTACTATTTACGGTGTATAAATTACTAAGTATTTTTATTATTTGTCCTTCCATAATTCCCCCTTATTTTATTAATTGTCTTCTTCTGTATTTTCACTAGTATCATCATCAGGAGAAGGCGCTATTTCTTCTGGTATCGATATTTCTTTAGCTACTACAATTTTTAAAGTAGCTCCTGATACTATTCTACCTGTTCTAGATTGGCTAATAATTTTCCCTGGTGCATATCGATTCGTTTCTTGATATTCAATCGTCAATTTAATATTATTTTTATTACAAAATTCTTCTACATCTGAGACAAGCCAGTCTTCTCCAACAAAATCAGGATATTCTTCATATACATCTGGTATATATAACGTGATAGAATCTCCTTTTCTTACTTCGGTTCCTTCTTTTAAGCTTTGGTCTACTATCGCTTGTTCATCAGTATCATCAGTAATCGTAACTGATTTCTTCTCTATTTTCACATCAAGTCCATGAACATTTTCTAATAATGTTTGTATTTCAATATAATTTTTCCCAGTATAATCTTCTATTACATAAATTTCACTACCTGTAGATTCATAGATAGTTATTTCTTTACCTTTTTTAATACTTCTTCCTGCTTCTGGTTCTGTTTTTACTACTTCCCCTTCATCATATTCATCACTTGCTACTTTTTCTGTCGTAGCATTAACTGTAAATCCTTCTTGTAATAATATTTCTTCTGCATCTTCAACACTTAATCCACTTACATCTGGCACTTTAATATTAGGTACTTTAGTAACACTAGGAATAACAAAAATTACTAGTGCCATAATGATTAAGATTAAGAAAAAGATTCCAGCTAAAATCCAAATCACGATATTGATCTTTTTTTCTTTTTTATTAGGTATTTCTTGAATGAAATCTCCAGTATCTTCAATATCATCATCCTTATCTTCTTTTTCTTCTTTTTTTATTACTGGAATTACCTTCGTATCTTCTAATTCATGCTCTGGATATGGATAAACATATCTTTCTTGATTCATAACATCCGGATCCATCGCTCTTTTTAAATCATTATGCATTTCTTTTACATCATTATATCTATTTTTAGGATTCTTTGCTGTTGCTTTTAAAATGATATTTTCAACACTTTGTGGAACCGCTGGATTTTGTTTTCTTACACTAGGTAATGGTTCCTTCATATGTTTTAGAGCTATTTCTACTGCATTTTCTCCTTTAAATGGTAAAATTCCTGTTAAAAGTTCATAAAACAAAATGCCCATCGAATATATATCACATTTAATAGTTGAACCTTTTCCACTTGCTTGTTCCGGTGGTAAGTAATGAACTGAACCCATAACTGAATTGGTTTGCGTTAATTGAGTAGAATTCAAAGCCATGGAAATACCAAAATCTGTAATTTTTATTTGACCATCATCTTGAATCATAATATTCTGTGGTTTTAAGTCTCTATGGATAATATAACTATCATGTGCATGTGCTATACCATCAGTAAGTTGCAACATAATGTCAATAGCTTCCGTGATAGTTAATCTTCCATTTGCTCTTTTTTTCATATACTGTTTTAAGGTTTTACCTTCAACATATTCCATTACAATATAATAATTTCCATTATCTTCTCCAACATCATACATTTCAACAATATTAGGATGAGATAGTGAAGACGCTGATAAAGCTTCTCGTTGAAAACGGCGAATAAACTTTTCATCGTTAGCTAAATCGCCTCTTAAAATTTTAATTGCTACCCGTCTATCTAGAATAACATCACGAGCTAAATAGACATTCGCCATACCACCTTCACCGATACTTTTAATTATTTCGTATCTGTCATTTATTTTTTGCCCCTTTGTAATCAATATTATTCACCACTTTCCTCTAAACTTAAGTAAGCTACTGATATATTGTCTGTTCCCCCACGATTATTACTCTTTCTAATTAATTTTATTACTTTATCTTCAATGTCAGCATCACTTAATAATACTTTTTCTATTTGTTCATTATCTAACATATTAGTAAGTCCATCACTACATAAAAGAATGGACGAAATATCTAAATCACAATCAAATATATCTATATCAATTGGATCATTTGCACCTAAAGCTTTCATTAATACATTCTTTTTAGGATGATCTTTGGCTTCTTCTTCTGTTAATTCTCCTGCTTTTAATAATAAATTAACTAAAGTATGATCATAAGTTACCTTATGTAGATGTTCATCTTTCATAACAAATCCAGAAGAATCTCCTATATTACCAAATAATATATATTCTTTAGTTACAATTGCTACTACTAAAGTAGTTCCCATTCCACGTGATTCTGGATGATCTTTTACATAGCCAAAAATAAGTTCATTAATATCCAATACACTTTCTCGTAACCAATTGACTGCTTTTACTTTTTCCATGTGTGAAAAAACTTCATTAAAACTTTTTCCAAGATAACTAATAGCAATACTAGATGCTACTTCACCAGCAGAGTGTCCTCCCATACCATCCGCTACAGCCATTAAGTAATCTCCATCTTTATTTTTAACAATAATAACACTGTCCTCATTATGAGTTCTTACTTTTCCAGCATCTGTTAAATAAAATGATTTCATAAATCCTCCTTCTTTGATCTAAGTTGTCCACAAGCAGCACTTATATTGCTACCAAATTCTCTTCGTATGGTAACTGCTATGTTTCTTTTTTTTATTATATCATAAAATTTTAAAATAGTATCTTTTTTACTTCTTTTAAACTCAATATTATTAGTTTCATTATAAGGGATCAAATTAACATAACAATTTATTCCTTTTAATAAATCGCACAATTTATTAGCGTCTTCAGCACTGTCATTGATACCTTTTAACATAATATATTCAAAAGTAACTCGTCTATTAGTTTTATCAATATATTTTTTTATAGCACCAATTAAATTTTCCAAAGGATATACTTTATTAATAGGCATTATCTTATTTCTTTTTTCATTTGTGGCCGCATGTAATGATATAGCTAAATTAACTTGATATGGTAAGCGAGAAAATTCTTCTATTTTAGGTATGATCCCACAAGTAGATACTGTAATATGTCTAGAACCTATTTGAAGACCTTTAGGATGGTTAATGATATCGATAAAATTAACTAAATTATCATAGTTATCAAATGGTTCTCCTATGCCCATTACTACTACATGACTAATTCTGTCCTTAATATCCTCTTCTACCTGCATTATTTGTAAAACCATTTCACTAGGTAAAAGATTTCTTACTTTTTTTAATCGTCCACTTTCACAAAATTTACATCCCATATTACATCCAACTTGACTAGAAATACAAATACTCTTACCATAATCGTGCATCATTAATACTGCTTCTATTAAATTTCCATCAGATAATTCAAATAAATATTTATTCACATCTTTATCTCGTTGAACTTTTTTAATTATTAATCTATCTATTAAAAAATCTTCTTTTAATCTGTCGATGACATCTTTTTTTATATTGCTAATTTCTTCAAAATTTCTAATTCTTTTTCCATATAACCATTCAAATAATTGAGTAGCTTTAAATGGCTTTTCTTCGATTCCTTCAAAATATATTTCTAATTCATTAAAAGTCTTATTATATATACTTCTCATTATATTCACATCCACCAAAATTATATCATAACCCAAAAAAAATATATACGTATTTTATACATATATACTTTTTTGACATATAAAATTCACAAATTTTAAAAACTATTAATAAGATTCATGATTACTATTATTAAATATAATAAAGATACAACAAACCTTGAATAAATTTTTTCTTTAGAATATTTAACACTATTACACAAAGTTCTAATAATAATTGAACTTATAATAAATAAACTAGCTATAAATAAAATTACTGCCACTGTCTTTTCTTGTAAAGAAGCAATTATATTAACATATAAAATAGAATATACAATAATTCCTACTCCTACTACAATTAAAACATTTGCAAGTTTTCTCATATCATTCTCCTATAATGGATTTGCCATTATTTTTATTATTAAATCCATATTGTCATCAATCGCTTTTATATTCCTTTTTACTAAACCACATTTTGTACATCTATACACTATTTTATATTGTCCTTTTTTAGCATTTTCTATACCTATTGGTTCCATTATTCCATGACAAATAGATAATCTATCTCCAGGATTTATATCAAGATGGAGAGATGATAAGCAATATGGACAATGATCTCTTGCTGTATAGCCTAATGGTTCTACTTTTTTACCACAGACATTACATTCAAAACTCTCATCAATCATTTTAAATTTTTTACTACTTTCCATACCTACTCCTAAAAATTATAATTATGTATTAATTATAACACGGGATTGATAAATTTAAAGCCGTTATTTACATTTCAATATGTTGTATAGGTTTGTCAATATTATCATTTATTGTGCCAATTTGTCTATACATTAAATCAGTATTAATAATTTCTTTTTCTACCAACATTCTTCGATCGTTTATATACATAGTAGGACGATATCCTACATAGTGATATCTATCAAAATTATATATTGTAGACATTCCTTTCTCAGTATCCAACATCTTTGATTTTGTACTCATAACATTTTCCTTCTTTCTTGCTTTTTTACTATATTAGTTTATCAAAAATAATTTTTATAAACGCTTTTTGGGACAAATTGTCTTTTATTAGTGATTTTTGGTCTACTATATATTTTAGTAAGATCAAACAAGTTCTTTTTGCAATCTATTTTTTAAGGATTTCTTATTATTTCTAGAAATTAAATTAATTGTTTTATTAGCAAAGGAAATAATATTATTGTTTAAATCAACACTAGTAATTTTATTTAAGTTGACAATACAACTTCTATGAGTTTTCATAAATCTGTAATCTTTGCATAACTTTTTTTCAAGATGTTGAATAGTTTCTCTAATCATATATTTTTTATTCTCGGTAACTATTACACAATTATTGTTATTAAGTTCTTTTTCAATGTACAAGATTTGATTATATGGGACTTGATATATTTCTTTATCAACAGTGAAACATAACGATTCTTGAGATGTTATGATATCTAAAGCCGTTAAAATTGCATCACTTAAATAAGTCTCAACATTTGATGCTTTATGAATAAAATCTAACATTAATAATTTATTAGTATATCCTACCTTACTAAATTTTTCATGATTTGTTAATATAATAATTTGGCTCTGCCAATCTCCTGTTTTTCTAATTGATCTTGCTAAATCCAAACCAGACTTACCAGGTACTTCTATATCAAGAATATATATTTTGTTATCTACTATATTTGTTAATTCGTCCTTAACAGCGGCGTTGTAGCTATCAAACTCGATAATTTTATAATTATTATTCTTATTGCCTAACAACCTCCAAATGATCTTTTTGTATAAAACTCTCATGTTTTCATTATCTTCATACAAAATAAAGTTAAGCATGTTCACTTCCTCCTCAAATCTTGTAATCAGTAGCACAACAACCAAAATTTTATCATACTATCTTTTATTTTTTATTAAATATTTCTATAGTGTTAAATATCGACAAAAAAATTAAAGAAGTTAACAAACATATAAACTGAGTTTTTAAAAACAATAAATTTTATCTATTTAAATAAAAAATCAAGATTAAATAACCTTGATCTAATAACTAAAATATTACATATTTATCAGTATTATATAATTTACCATCTATTTCTAAATAAATAGAATATTTACCATATAAATCTTCATCATTAATATATTTAGTAACATATATACCATTTTCTGTTTCTTCTTCAGTAAAAATATCAACACATAAAGCAGTATATGGTCTCTTGCTAATAGGAATATTGTAAACATTAGAAATCATGTTCTTATATAAATAAACATTTACTTCTTCGTCTCTTTTAAATTGTCCTTTTATTACTAAACGATCAATTTCTTTTTCAATAGTTATATCATGACTATTATATTCTTCATCAATATCATGACTAGATAAAATAAATCCTATTTTTTTATCATCAATCTTAGTCTCGCCTAATCGACCGATTCTATTAACATCATCAAACTCAAAATTTTCATTTTCATAATATAAAGACATTTTTTCAACACGATAATTATTAGTAGGTAAAACTAATTCAAAAATAACTTCATCATTAAGTAATTCTACTGTATCAGATACCAATCGATCGGCTCCACTAATTCCAGCTGGTTGATTAGAATTTTTCCCATTCACATAAACAATACCACCAGAATGAACAATATAATGATCTTTTGCTAAATAATCGACATCGGATATATATGGAGAATAAAAACTACTTCCACGTTCTTTACCATATTGCCAAATTTGTTCAATCGTCATATTAGTAGTATCTATTTTATACATTACTCCTCTTGTATAACTATTCTCTGCATTTACATATTCTTCTTTTATTTTAGATTTATTATTTCCATTATCTAATATAAATACGTATCCTTCTGGTGTAATCATTGCAGCATGTTGACTCCATTGCCACTCGAAATTATCTCCTACTGGAGTAAAGAAATATTTTTGATATTCTTCACTCCAATTGGTAGGATCTCCTATGATCCAATTTAATTTTCCAGTATTATAATCAATATTAATAACAGCATCTTGATGGCGTCCTGATAAAGTAATAGAATTAGTTTCTTTATCATACCAAACAGAATTATTATGGAACCAATCATAACTACTCCAATTTTCACTTTGCCCATCTTCCATATTTAAAATATCTTTTAAATCAAAGGTTTTAACTATCTTTCCAGTATTACGATCAAGTTCAACAATATAATCTTCTACCGTTCCTTCTTCATTATAAAAATCATCACTTGCTATTAATAAATTACCATTTTCCATTTCAAAATAATCATGGTGATATCCACCTTCCAAACTATATTCAGTATATATTTTACCTAGTAAGTCCATTTCATATAAACCCGTCATATAATAAGGACTATTAATTAATCTTTCTGTACTTATAAGTAAATGTCCATTTTCTAATCTATTTATTTCCCACAAAGCATTAGTAGTTAAATACCAACGCACATCACCATTTACATCATAAGCACAAGTATAACCACTACTAGATGGAGTAAAGAAATATAAATCATTAGTTAATTTTTCTTTATTAGCAATTACATCTGTTGGTAATATAAAGTCACTAGGTAAATTTTCAGTTTGAATATATATTGTTTCTGTTTTACCATTACATTCAATAATAACTTCATTATTATAACCAGGATATAATCCATAAATAGGTAAATAATGTTTTTTACTTTTTTCAAAAGTATGAGTATAAGTACTTAATTCATCTTTTCCTTTAATAGTTACCTTAGGACTTACTTCTTCATCGGTATCAAAAATAATTAAAGCAGTAAGTGGAGATATCTCATATGGATTTAAAATTACATTAGGATTTTCTAAAGTATAACCTTTAGTGTCTATTCCATTTTCTATATTTTCTTGTTTAGTAACTAAACTAGCTATTGCATCTACTTCTTCTTTATTAGTAGACAAATAATTAAAAATCACAAATAAAATTATTAATAATGCCAATATTGAAATGATAATTAAATTTTTAACAAAAGATTTTTTACTTTTCATATATCCTCCATAATAATTATATGATAATACAATTATACATTATTTTATTAATTTAATATATAATTTTATTTCACTATTATTTTTTATATCACCAAGTATTTTTACAAACTTTAATAATTTCTTTGAACCATAAGATAATTATCAATTTTTTCCCATTAAAACAATAATATAAACATTTTTATCTGTATGTCAAAAATACATATAATTAATTATGCATACTATTTATATAATATAGATCTAATTAGTTATTATAAAAAAAAACTAACATTTCTGTTAGCAATTTATTAGTCACGAATTTATAGGAATTCGAATGTTTTATTAAATGGTGCCTTTAGTGGGTAGATACCGAACCCATAGAAAATCATTTCCGCCACCTCGAGTACAACTAAATTATACTGTATTATTCTTAATATTGGAACAAATTTTAAACAAAAATATAACA